>CALMWN010000579.1 GCA_937873555.1 uncultured Clostridia bacterium | reverse complement strand
ATCATGGACAATGCGGACTCATATGGGATTCCTGTGTACATCAGCCGTCGTGGAAGCAGCAATGTGGAAGCAGTGGTCAGTATGGATGAGAGAAAGCCGTTAAGGCATAGGGGAAGGGATATTGCCAGTATATTGAATAAAAGCTGCGGCCGGCTTTCCGGCTTTGATGAAAGAGCCGTATACTTGCTCGAGTATATCCTGTAAGCCGTATACAGCAGTATGAAACTTGTGAATTCTCCAATGGTTAATGCTGAATATGCAGCAGTAACAGTACTTTTCGTGTCATGAGACGGGAGAAAACCTACAATTCCCAAAAGTGCTGTTACCCTCAGTATTTTTTCAGAGATATCGATAACAGCCGCAACCTTAAACTGTCCTATGCCATAGAAATATCCTTTCAAGATTGCTGAAAGGGCTACAAATACCAACGCCGGGCAGATAACTTTAAGCGCATACAAGCTTCTTGTGTCCTTAATAATGTTTGAACCGGTAAAAGAAGAGCTTATGAAAAAAATAACTGCTACTGTAATACTCCAGAAAAGTATAAAGTATATTGCTGTAGTTACTGTTCTGTTAAGGTTTAAATGATCTCTCCTGCTGAAATACACTGTGGATATTTTTGAAACTGCGGTTACCAGTCCCTCGCTTACCAGGCACAGCAGCAGGCCATATACAGGTGATATGAGTCCATAGAGGCCAAGACCTTCGGTGCCGAGCTTTCTGGATAGTATTATTGAGAAAATGAACCCTATTATTCCTGTAAAAAGATTTGATATGGTAAGAATTATTGAATTCCTGTAGAATTTATCCATGCCCATAACGGACTGCTCCAATGGCTTTTATTATTTACAACGTATTTAGTAAAGGTTATTCCCGTTGGAAGATTTATATGTCTTACTTTATTTTTTGTACTATTCCATTGGTATTGATTTGAAAACAGTTTAGTTGTATAATAAGTACAAAACTTGTCGAATTATGCAACTTCGTGATAATATGGCAGAATTGCTCAGGTATAAACATACAATATTCTTTTTATAAAGGATTTTAAAGTATGAACAATTATGATTTTTTTAATACCATCTTCGCGGATTTTGTTGAGGGTGTCGTTGTATTACTGATATTTGTGGCATTTAACTGTAAAACCTTCATCAAGACAAAATTTGTTACAAGTGTTTTCTTCGTATTATTTTACACGGGTTACTTATATCTGATAAATTCTCTGTTTCCCAACTATCATACTTTATTGGTATTTATTTTTCTGTTCCTTTTACTTAGCTACATAACCAGGACCAACCTGTATGCGACTCTTATAACAAATATAGTGATTTTTGCATTCCTGGCTGTTACCGAGCTTTTGACCATAGGAATTATTGCTCTGGTTTTCAATGTAGGCGTAACCCAGGTCATGACCGGCCAAAAACTAAGGTTTATAGCAACTATTGCATGCAAATTCATTGTGCAGACATTGCCCGCCATACTCCTATACTTCTCAAATATTGATTTTAACAGGTTCCACATATTAAGAAAGCAGAATTCAATTTATTTCTACAGGGTAATGGAGGCGATCATTTACATTGCAAATATCGTTACCCTTGTGTTTATGCTGGAAAGCAATGACCGCAGCATATTTGATGAAGTAACGATAGTGTTTATGTCCGCACTGTTTATAGCATTCATCTTTTTTGACATCAAGGAACGTGAGCATATGGCGATGATGCAAAGTCAATTCCATATTCAGCAGGTCCATGTAAAGAACATGGAAACTGTTATAGATGTCATAAGAAAAGAAAAACATGAATTCACCAACCAACTGAACACACTTATTGCCATGTGCCTGATGAAGACGGCTGATAGCCAGGATAAGGTTGTGGAATATGCGAGAAAGCTATTGGACAATACAGGCTCCAGTTATAAATTCTATAATACCGGCAACAGGTATGTTGATGGTCTGTTGGCTGTAAAATCAAATTATGCAAATGAACACGGTATTACTCTGGATATTGATCTGGAAGCTCCCCTGACCGACGTTGATATAGAT
>CALMWN010000578.1 GCA_937873555.1 uncultured Clostridia bacterium | reverse complement strand
CGTTGATGCTGCCGACCCTGTTTCCGTTTGCAGTGTATTTGGCATTTACAGAGTTAATGTTTTCCTTCAGCTTTGCCATCTTGGCCTGGGATTTCAGTGTCTTCAGTTCGTTAAGCTTGGCACTCATTTCGGATTCGAATATTTTAAAATCTTCACGTATTTTTGCCACATCAGTCATAGCACTGTCATAAGTCGCCTTATGCGTCTCGTATGTCGTCTGGAACTCCTCTTCCTGAACAAGAAGTTCTACAAGGACTTCCTTGTCTCCCTGCTTTTGGGCGGCTTCAATTCTTGATCTGACAGCATTCAAATTCTTTTCGGCGTTCTTCATTTCAATCTTTATCAATTCCGCATTGGTCTGAATTTCAACAATTTGCTGCTCTGCTTCCTTTCTCGCCCTGTCAACCTGGTTCTTGATATCCTCGAACAGAATGTCCGGATTATTCTCCTCCATATTTCCTACAAACAGTCCGAAGAATCCCCTTATCAACGCACCCAGTCTACTGAACAAACCCATATGATCTTCCTCCCTGCATTTATATTAACATTACGAGTTTAACCCATTTTATTATACATTAGTTTTATAAACTAAAACAGCCCTTTTGCATACAACCTGCAAACCTTATGCATTAAACAATTTCTGATCCCTGTATTTTTCAGGCAGGAGATCCATGTCATCACATTCCTTCACAGCCAGCTCAGTCATGAATTCCACCTGTTGAGTGCTCGGCCTGCATTTCTGAATCGCTTCGCCAAGCACATCCCCCGTTAAAACATTTCCTTCTCTTTCATCCTCGTTCGCAATTTCATATGCTTTCCGTACAACAGTCTCAATCTCAGCTCCTGTATAATTATCGGTCCTTGCCGCAAAACCCGTAAAGTCGGTTATATCTGTCTCAAAGCCGTATTTTTTGATCATCACCTTGAATATTCCAGCCCGCTCTTTTATATCCGGCAGCAGCACAGGTATTTTCTTGTCAAACCTTCCAGCTCTTTTCAAGGCCGGGTCAAGCAGATCCGGACGATTTGTCGCGGCTATGAATATTACTCTTCCTCTATTATTTGTATTACCTGTAAACTGTAAAAATTCACTGAAAATATTCCGGCTCACTCCGCTGTCGCCGCCATCTCCTCTCCTGAAAGCGGTATCTATTTCATCGACGAACACTATTACCGGCTGTTGTGATAAGGCTCCCAAAAGGCACTTTTTAAAATTCTTTTCACTCTCACCCACATATTGTCCAAGAATTCTCGACATGTCTATCTTGACACAGTTGAAGCCGCTTGATTTTGCAAGGGCATTAACAAGTAAGGTTTTTCCTGTCCCGGAAGGCCCGCATAAAAGTATTCCCATCGGAACCCTTCTTAAATCCCCGTTCCTTATGGGATTTACTATATTCTTCATAAGATAGTTCTTGGCCCTTTCCATGCCGCCGATATCTTCAAAGCCTATTTCCGGATATATGAATTCCAGCACATCTCCATATTCCTTCTTTAGAACAGAGTACTTCTTTTCCTTGATATAATCAAAGCTTATCGGTACATCCTCGGCTTCCGCCCTCAATTTTATATCCTTTATCGCCTTCTTGCTCAAGCCTGATGAAAGCTTGGCAAATTCTTCAATCGTTATATCGGTCTTGATATTCTTGTCCCTTATAAGGTGCTCTATATAATCCCTGCGTTCATTTTCTCCCGGAAGTTCTACCAGTATCGGCTCAATCTTGTATGAAGATTTCAGGACCTCCCTGCTCACATCCGCAAGATTGTCGGACAACATGAAAATAGTGCTTCCCACAGCTGAAATCCTGGTGTTTACCGACCATTCACAAAGCCATATCAGAGCGGTCCTCTCCTCAAGAGACATGCTTCCGATATCAACAGCAGGTATTATTTTCTCTACATGATCAATGAAAACTGCCATTTTAGCATTCTTAAGAGCAGCATCGATATACGGAAATACTTTAGAAGGAAGTGAATGTGTAAGATTCACAGCCTCATTCAAGGTTATCTTGTGAAACTCCTTCTCCATTACTGAATCGTAGAAGGTCAGGCCTCTGGAAATATCATAAAATGCAATAATGGAAAAGCCTCTTTGCTTTATAAATTCTTCCTGGATATACCGATCCATATACCTGTTATTATCAACAAGATCCCTGACGTTAAAGTAAAATAGGAACTCATGAGAAATCCCGGCCTTGTACATATTTAAAAAATCTTTGAACCACATAATCTTATATTCTCCTACCTATACGATTTATGATTAATCTTCGCTGATTTCAAATCGTGAAATGCTTCAATTCGCTATTTGAAATCAGCATCCTTTGCTTAGACATAAATCGTAAATTAAGTACAGGTTTAGTATTTATTTATATACGAAAATCCGCAAAAAAAGTTTCATCTTAGGAAATCGAATCAAGTTTTATTGATTCTATGTAATACGCTTGGTTGGAATTTCTTATGAGAGAAAGAAATGTTTATCTGACTTCAAACACTTCATCAAGGTTCATCAAATTAAACAGCTTTGCTATGTCCTTATTGGCACCGATAATCTTGAAATCCTTTCCACTGCTTTTTGACGTTTTAAATATCCCGATTACGAATGACACTCCGATTGAATCCATGATAGTCATATTGTGTACGTCCAGAACGATTTCCTGATATCCGCTCATTGACTTGATGGATTCCTTTGCTTTTGTTGTGACTTCCTTCACCCTGTCTGCAGTCAAATCGCATTGAATATCCAGAATAAGCTTCCTGCCATCCAGTCTTACCTCCATTACAACTCCCCCTATAAAAAATGATATCAGGATAAGATAGTGTCCTTAATTTGTCATTATAATGCATATATATAAGCAAAATCATATGTTCATTTTTGCGGTGACGTGATTCTTGTTGACCGATACGTCAAATCCCATACCCCTCATTATCAATAACCCTCTTCCCCTTTCACGGAAAATATCTGCATAATCGTTTGTATCATACTTTTTAAGTTCACTCGGGCTAAAACCTTCTCCTTCATCGGTAACTTCTATACAAACCTCTTTGCTGCAATAGACAATCTTACACACAACCTTCTTTTCCTCCACCATCCGGTTCCCGTGCTCAACTGCATTATTAAGTAATTCCCGCAATACTAAATTTAAAGAGAAAATTTTATTACTGCTTTGAATGCCCCATTGATTTGAAATGATATCCATCATATTTCTGACCGTAGTGTCCACACTTTCAAAAGTTGATTTCAGTTCCACAATATATGAGAACAAAATACATCCCCCCCCGATATTGCCAGGATGAGTCACTATAGAAATCAAACTGACCATAAATTTTGATTTAATTATCAAGATGATACGCAGCTCGACTTATACCATATTTGTATCACATTTAAACCCGGTTTTCCACAAGGAATTTATAAATATTTTGAAATCATACAGTAAATAATATTATAAAAAAACAGGAGGAAACAATGGAAACAACAAAATTCAGCATACCTTCAATATCTTGCAGTGCCTGTGCCAACAAAATTAAGGAAGGCATAATGTCAATGAACGGGGTCGAAAATGCAACTGTAGATCTGAAAACGCAAACCGTTGAAGTTAATTATGACCCTCATGGAATACAGGCGCAGGACATCAGAAAAAAAGTGGCCTCGCTGGGTTATGAAGTAACCCTTTGAACCTCTAGCTCAAATGATTTACAGCATTTATGCCAGAGGAGTATTACCGGAATTTTTTATCGCATTGATCATGGTTTCCTTTTGATTTCTGACATGCTCCTCGGCAGCTTTTTGCGCAGCAGCAGTATCCTTTCCGACAATGGCATCCAGGATGTCCGAATGTTCCTTCACTACCTCCCTGGGGCTTACATAGTCCTTCAGGTATATGACCCTGAACCTGTATACCTGTTCCCTCAGGTTGTTTGCTATCTGCAGCAGTTTTTCATTCCTTGAAGACCTGTATATTACATCATGAAATTCAATATCCTTCTTTATCAGGCCCTGGAGGTTTCCCTTCTCCATATAATTCACAAACTGTGCTGAAATGCTTTTCAATTCCTTAATCTCTTCCGCAGATATTCTGGCCACGGAAAGAGCAGTGGCCAAACAGTCCAGGGATGTTCTTACCTCAAGTACATCCATTATATCCTTAACAGAAAGCTCAGCTACATGAGTTCCCTTTCTGGGAATCATTGTAACCAGTCCCTCAAGCTCCAACTTACGAATGGCTTCCCTTACAGGAGTTCTGCTTACTCCCATCTTTTCGGCAAGCTGAACTTCCATCAGCCTTTCACCCGGCTTCAGCTCTCCAACTATTATAGCTTCTCTCAAAGTGTTAAAAATTATCTCTCTTAATGGTTTATAATCGTTCAAATTAACCTTGGAAAGTTTCCCTACCATATTATCTCTCCTCATCTGTATGACTTTATCCGTTCCGGCTTTAATTTATAATTTGAATTTATGCTGTTTCGGTTAAATAGCATTCCCATCTTTTATCCTTTATTTTAGCATATGCTGAGCTTGCCGACTGTTTGTCCCTGAATATTCCAAAAACCGATGGCCCGCTCCCGCTCATCATGCTTCCGGCGGCGCCGAGCTTGACCAGCTTATCCTTTATTTCCTTGATTATTACATATTTCGGGACAGTGACAGTTTCCAGCACATTCTTCATGTTTGCCGCAACAACATCAGTTTTTCCTTTACCGATAGCCTCTATAAGCATTTCCGTATCTGGCCTTTCCTGAACCCTGCCAATATCCAGGTTCTTATAAACCCAGGCTGTTGAAACACCTATCTTGGGCTTTATCAAAACAATGTTCACTCCCTTAAACGGAACAAGGTCGGTGAGAATCTCCCCAATGCCTTCGGCAAGTGCTGTGCCTCCTCTGATGCAGTATGGTATGTCTGCACCTATCTGTTTTCCCATTTGCATAAGTTCATCCTCACCAAAGCCAAGGGAAAGCAGCTGGTTGATTCCCTTGAACACAGCAGCGGCATCTGAGCTTCCTCCGGCAAGGCCCGCTGCGACAGGTATCCGTTTGTTGATATTTATCCTTAAGCCTTGATCAATTCCAGCCCTGTCCAATATAAGAGCAGCCGCCTTATATGCGATATTGCTGCTGTCGGAGGGTACCCACCTGCTGTCACATTTGATCTCTATACCCGACGGGACGGTTTCAATGCGCACAACATCATGAAGCTCTATAGTTTGCATTATCATCTTGAGATCATGGTAACCGTCCGGCCTTTTCCTCAAAACATCCAGGGACAAATTGATTTTAGCCTTTGCCTTTAATTCAATCGAATCACCCATTGTACACCTGTCCGGCAGTATATTGTTTACAGCCTCTATAATAATTTGAATATATTATATACAAAATACATTTTGTTTTCAATAAAAAGTGCCTAAAATCTAAATTTCAGGCACTGGTTTTATTGTGAAACCTTCATTTTAGTACATGCTTCCTTTGCTGCGGCTGGTCAAATAATTGTCATAAAATATTCCGGGGTATTATAACCTGCTGACCGGGATTAAATGTATCATATTCAGTGAATTTATTGACCGTTTTAATGTCATCCAGAGTTATGCCATACTTCTTCGCAACTTTCCACAGATTGTCTCCGGGCTGTGTAAAGTATATGATGATACTGGGCTGAGAAGTAAATTTTTTGTCATCTGCAGGGCATTCGTTTACCTTGACAGCGAGCGGGAATGTCACCTTGTCGACAACCTTCATGTTCAAGCTGATTACCAGCCTAATTTCCACTTCACTGGAGGATACCACACTATAATTGCAATGCTCTATATCAATTACTGCATCACACATCATGCCGGGTTTGGCACCTTTAACATCAACACCATGTCTGAAAGGAATCTCCTGTTCACTGCAGAAAACCGGCTGTTCGGCGTTATTTGCCAGATACAGTATATTACTCTGCACAAGTCCTTCAACCAGTACCTTGTCATCTGATATCCTGCATTCGGTAAGGCTGGGTTTGCACAAAACATTAAATATCTCTGCTATATCAGGACTATCTTCCTTAATTGCCAGTGTATCTTTTAAAATAATCTGGTTCCTGCTGTCGGATATGACCTCCTCCATGCTGAAGGGATCTTTGTCCAGGTCCATTCCCAGCCTTGGACTATAGGCATCTTCCACAACGTCAATACTGCGTTTGTTTACTCCGGAAGCATAGACATTCAAGCTTATGCCGCTGTTTAAAATTCTCGGCTCGCCATCTCCGTCTTCCCCAATGTCAAAATCACAGTCTGTAATACGGTATTCAACATCACAAAGAGAGTCCTCCCCGGCATCCGGAAGGTCAACCAGTTGTGTAAACGGTATTTCATGCTCCATATACTGGATTGACTTGTCTTCGTCATCTCCAATATACAGGGTGGATACATTTAGTTCACCTTTGGCAATAATCTTGTTGTCGGTTATTTTATAGTCTTTTCCGGTTATCTTTATGTCGCTTCTCAGCAGTTCCTTCAGTGCCGGCTTTCCTGCGGGAACCTCAAGAGTTTCTTTTACCATCAGGATTTCCTCGCTGCATCCGATGAAACTGTTAATTTTCACACTTTCCTTTAAAACCTGGATCTTCTCTATGCCCTTCAAATCACATATGAATTCCTGTTCAACCTCATTTGTGACCTTGCCGTGTACCCCTACAATCGATTTTACATTAATCTTTCTGCCGTTTAGCAGGTTATGTTCAATATGCTCTACCATGCACTTCGTTTTGCATTTCATACCGTGTTTTGCAAACGGTACCTCCATATTACAGGTAAACGGCATTTTCGTATTTATACTTTTTACACAATGGCTTGTTTCTTCAGCAATATAAAGCATTTTATAGAGTATGACTCCGTTAACGATCACCTTTTCCTGAACCACCTCGGCTCCATGTACAAAAACCTCACCATCCAACAGCAAAACACGGGCTATATCCGGTTTAACATCCGGTACGATTATATCATGTTCAACAACCGTTTGAGTCGAATCTTCGCCAATAACCTGATTAACCTTTATAGCTTCCCTGATCAATTCAAGTGACATTTTCCTATCCCCCTCCTGCATATCTTTACAAAGTAATGTTGTCGCCCTGAATAGAACGATTCTACTATGTAATATATATTGACAAGACGGGGAAATTATTACTATATAAGTTGAATTCAAGGAACTTGTTTCAAATTGTGCAGAGAATAAAACCGGCAGTAATCCGGGATGAGCCGAATGATACATAAAACAGCCGGATTTTCGACAATCCGGCTGTTTTACAAATTCCTTAAAGGCAATTTATATAATTTTTTATGCTGATACCGTGGTGCCATTTCACATAATTTATTCTAAAAATAAATTATTCTTTCGGCGGGTTTAACATAGATGTTTTTAACATATTCAAAGTTTAGGAATTTGTAATGTTAAAAGCACTAGCTTACCTGTATTCTTTTATTATCCTTGCATACTATAAGTTCTACAGCCTTTGTCAGTATATCCGTGTAGCTGTACGAAACCCTTCTGGTAGTTTCGTAATCATTTTCAAACTTCACTACGAAGATGCTTGGATAGGTGTTTTCCAGAATACCTTCTCTAATAAACGCCTTCTTTCTGCCTTTATTTGCTTTGAGCTGGACCTTTTCTCCGATGCATGTTTCAATGTCCCTTTTTATCTGAAACAGGTCACCCTTCTCTATCATCTGATCACCTCATCTTCAGTTTGTTAATATTATACCACAGTAGACCAGCCTTGTCAAAAGAAATTATATATTATAACAAGTAAAATTTCATTATGTCAAGTATTATTTTAAATTTTTATAATCTTTATAGGGCTCAGGGGTATATTTATACCGTTATTTCCCTTATAGCCATATCCTATTTTGTTAAAAATTCCTGTAAATATAACTAAATAGTAATAATAACAGTATCAGCCGCATTACTTGTTACTACATTATTATTTCCCGATACAGCTCTTATTAGTGCTTTCTTTTCTGTCATCAGCTTTTTTTAAAACTCCCATAATATGTTCATTGATTCTGCACTCCGGCTGAAGCTCCAGGTCACATTCCGGAGCATCTGCCTGTATCCGGTAGGCAATTCCCTTCAGAATGAATACATCTTCTTTTCCATTATTCCTGATATCCGTCACTTTGAAGAGAATGTCAAATCCATAGGATTTCCTTGCAACGATATCCCCAACCTTCAGGTCTTTCATATTCCCACCTCTTATAAAGACCGAACTGCAAAGATAGTATGTTTGGTTTGAGATTCACCCGGTTCGCTGTCTTATAATTATACTGTTATATAATATGAAAAATATTCTCTATTCGTGAATGTGGCTTATACCAGTAATTCAAACTTATCCATGAAGCTTTTATGATAGGGGATTTCTTCTATGACCTCCTGGAGCTTTAAAACATAGCTCCTTTCCGCCCAGCTGTGGTTGCTGTTATAATACTTGTTCACAACTCTCCATAATTTTTGGGGAAATTGAAGAATAATCTTGAGTATCAAAAATTCATCCTCACTTATGTTATTCATTGACCTGTATTCCTTTATGATAATTATGGCTTCATTTATATCCCAATTGCATTTTCTCATCTTCCGCCTGATAAAATTTGCAATATCGTATACTTTCAGCTCAAAGCAGCAAAAGTCGAAATTAACAAGTGTTAGTTTGTCATCGGTGCATAAAATATTATGATGTGTGAAGTCATGATGGCAGAATGTTCCTGTTTTTCTCACCTGTTCCACAAGCTGGTTGTATTTGGAGTTCAAAATCAGTCCGGCCGCACTTTCTCCCAGATTGTAGAAGTAATCAATATACTCGAGGAACATATAGTCGAACTTGCCTTTTCCCCTCTTGGCAACCTTTTTAAGTTTTTTGATTTCATCCAGCCGTCTGTTAAAGTATAAGGGAAGCTTGCCCAATTCATCCCTTGGTTTGCTCCCTGCAGGAGGTATATAGCCTTCTGAGGCTTTATGCATGGATGCGAGCAGTCTTGAAGCCCTGGCAATTTCCCTTCTGTCATCAAAATTACATTCATTACCCTCCAAATGATCAAGCAGTACGAAGGTAGCGTTCTCTCCAATCAGATAAGGATTACCGTCCGCTGTGCAGATATACCTGTCGATGTTCTCAAATCCATTCCTGAACAAGTGCTCCTTTGCTCCATGAATAAATAAAATTCTTTCTGGTAATAGCTGTGTCTTCTTTAAAATCTTCTTACCGGAAGGGGTTGAAAGAATAAAAAAGTCTTTATACGGAACAGCGCTTTTTATGTCCAGTTCATATTTGCTCACTATTTCCCCAAATATTTCTTGCATAGGTATCCTCCGGCAAATGACATAACTATGATTTATGATTTTTTCAAGTATCAGTAAATGTATATGCTTAAGGCCGGAAGTATAGAATATTCAAGCAGTGTAAATCCTGTCTCTTATACACATCTGACGCTGCCGACGAAGAGGATAGTGTA
>CALMWN010000577.1 GCA_937873555.1 uncultured Clostridia bacterium | reverse complement strand
CTTTTATAGCTTCCGCGAACTTCCCCAGAACTTCTTCCCCCAATGAGGTGTAATTCATTTCCCTGCCCCTGAATTTAACACTGACCTTAACCTTGTCACCATCCTGTAAAAACTTATATGCGTTTTTCACCTTGAAGTTAAAGTCATGATCTTCTATAGACGGAGAAATTCTCACTTCCTTGATGCTTATAACCTTCTGGTTCTTTTTTGCTTCCTTTTCCTTCTTGGTAAGCTCAAATATATACTTGCCGTAATCCATAATCCTGCATACCGGAGGTGCTGCCTGTGGAGCAATCTTTACCAGGTCGAGGTTTTTGGTGTTAGCCAGCTTTTGGGCATCCTTGGAAGACATTATTCCGAGCATCGTACCATCTGCATCAATCACGCGGATTTCCTTATCTCTAATTTCCTCATTAATCATCAACTCATTTTTACTGCTTATAACCACACACCTCCGAGTAAGTAAATATTTGTTTTAATGTTGCAGATACAATAAAAAAAGTGGATCGAAGAATCAAATCCACCTGAATACATAGTTAAAGAATAAACACTTTTACTATTAACCCTACCGGAACTTTCCGCAAGGTGAGAAGTGGATGACTTCTTCTTTATTTTGCTATTATATGATAGCAAATAAATCAATTTCTTGTCAATAACTATTTTATACAAATTCCATGATTTATGTTTAAACAAAGCAAGATGGTTTACTTATTGCTGTTGGAGTAATCTATTATTGTATCCCTGAGCTGTCCCCACTTAAGGGCATCTGCTATTCCCTGTTCAATAGAAAGCCCGACTTCCCATCCGATCAGTTTTTTTGCCGTATCTCCATTCGCATAAGCGCCTGCAATATCTCCGGGCCTGGGAGGCGCTTCCTTTTTATTTATCTTTTTGCCGTAAACCTTTTCAAAGGCCAGAACGAGTTCCTTTACAGTCACACCTGTACCCGTTCCGAGATTTATGGCCAGAAATGAAGCATCCGGATTTTCAGCCTTCCTGAATGCAGACTCAAAGTTCTCAATAGCTTTGACATGTGCAAGTGCAAGATCCCATACGTGTATGTAATCTCTTATGCCCGTCCCGTCGCGTGTATCCCAGTGCGTACCTGTAATCAGGAATTCAGGCAGCTTTCCCATTGCCGTATCGACCAGCTTTCCAAGAACATGGGAGGGATTTTTGATATGAACTCCCGAGCGCATTTTAGGATCAGCACCTATAGGGTTGAAATATCTTAAGGCAATACCCTTGATTCCATATGCGGCACAAAAATCTCTGAGTATCATTTCCATCATGAACTTCGTCCTTGCATAAGGGCTTCTCGGGTTAAGGGCCGCCTTTTCCGTGACCATATATCCCGGGACGTCATCGTATATGGAAGCTGAAGAGCTGAATACTATATTTTTGCAGCCATTGGCCTGCAGATTATTGAAAAGCTCAAGGGATTTCGCTACATTCTCCCTGTAGTAGTCATAAGGCCTTTCCACAGATTCGGGTACAACAATCAAAGCGGCACAGTGAACAACATGAGTTATGTCCGGATGTTCTTTGAAGATGGTATCCAGCAGCATTCTGTCAGCTATATCGCCTTTATAAAATACTCTTCCCTTTACAAATTCTGCTCTTCCCGTGACAAGAGAGTCAAGTATCACCGGAAAATGTCCATTGTCAATTAGTGCGGAGCTTACCGTGCTTCCAATATAACCAGCCCCGCCTGTTACCAGTATTTTCACTCCACCATCCTCCTTTTTTGTCAAACGCCGGGTCAAATCCTTTTATACTCCGTAAAATAATAGTCGTAAGGATTTTTTTCGTTCCTCTCACCCTGCTTCCTGCTTACCAATTCCCACTGTTCAAAATCTACTGAAGGAAAAAAAGCATCTCCTTCAAAAGTATCCTCTATGAACGTAATATACAATTTGTCCGCAAAAGGCAGGAATTTGCCGTATATGTCTGCTCCACCGATAATGAAAACCTCCTCCTCAAGGCCAAGCTTCAAGGCTTCCTCTATGGAATTGCAGATACTGCAGCCATCGGCCCTGTAATTCACATCCCTTGTTATTATTACATTTTTCCTTCCAGGTAATGGTCTGCCTATTGATTCGTATGTTTTGCGACCCATAATGACGGTATGCCCGAGGGTCTTGCTTTTAAAATACGCCAGATCCGCAGGCAAGTGCCACGGCATCCTGTTATCCCTGCCTATTACTCCGTTCCTGTCCATTGACCAGATCATTGAAATCATACGGCAACTTCCCCTTTGATGTGAGGATGGGGATCATAGTCAAGCAGCTGGAAATCTTCATACTTGAAGTCGAATATTGATTTTACCTCAGGATTCAGCTGCATTTTAGGAAGCATCCTTGGTTCGCGAGACAGCTGAAGCTTCACCTGCTCAAGGTGGTTGAGATATATGTGGGTATCTCCCAGTGTATGTACAAATTCTCCCGGCTCCAGCCCGCAGGCCTGTGCAACCATCATTGTGAGCAGGGCATATGATGCTATGTTGAACGGCACCCCTAGGAAGACATCGGCACTCCTTTGATATAGCATG
>CALMWN010000576.1 GCA_937873555.1 uncultured Clostridia bacterium | reverse complement strand
ATGAAAGCAGAGTAAATCACTTATACTAAAGCACCCAGCAGTAAGATTTCCTCATAAATACCCCTTTTCCTCAATGGCCTTTTACACAGGCACAAGGAAGGATTACAGGGGATTGGTGGATACCGGATACATATTGGGACTTTTTAACCTGGCAGATAAAAAACTTGCAGCAAAGAGGTATATAGAGTTTACCCGGAAACACCTAGATACCGGTAATGTAAAAGGAATAATGAAGTGCATGGACAATGTTGTCCGGAACATAACGCATGATGAGAGAAAGGTAATAATACGGGAGGCAAAACCGGGTCAGGTTATGGCACTTGTTACAGAAAGACTGAAGCTTCCCTCCAGGGATTACATGCAGCTTAAATACAGGAGGGCAGCAGGAAAGGCGAGGGCATTCCTTGCATTTGTACAAAGGGTGTTGTGCGGGTTAAGCTACAGGGAAATCTGCAGCAATATAGGCAACATGTCGATGGCAGGGATCTCAAGGCTGTGCAGTGAGGGATTCAGGCTGTACATGGAGGAACAGCAGTATAGAGCGTTATTCCAGGAGGTAGTGAGTCTTTGCAGGGCATAATGTGAACATTTGTTAAGAAACGTCCCCATAACATTAACACTATTAACAATTTTAAAGATAATTGCAGGGTATTTCTAATTTATGTAGAAATATTCTATTATGAATGTTTGATATATGAGAGATCTTGGAAATTTGGAGGCAACGCCATGTTTTATGCCCACAGTGAGAATAAAGTTGGAAAATGGGAAACTGTTTTAGAACACTTGAATGCAGTTGCAAAGTTATGTAGGGAATTTACAGGTGAATGGAGCTGTGAAGCAGAAGGTGAAATCACAGGGCTTTTTCATGACGTAGGTAAGTACACGGATAATTTTCAGAAGGTTTTAAAGGGCAATTTACATAAAATTGACCATGCTACACCTGGCGCAGCTGCAGTACTATACCAATACGGATTGGACGGAATAGCATCTGCTATTGCTGCCCAAGGGCATCATGACGGGCTGCAAAGTGGTCATTTCGATAGCTTAAAAGTGGCATTGTCCATGAAAGAAAAAAGAACAAAATTCGGAAAAACTTACTCATCAACTGCTTTTAAAGAACTAATAAACATACTCTTATCCGACTGCCAAGGGCTACCACATACGCACCATATAAAAAGCGAATATGTAGACTTGTGTAAACAAGGTAAAGATATTCCGGCCATGTTATACATAAGGATGCTTTTTTCAGCATTGGTTGATGCAGATTATCTTGCTACTGAGGCTCATTTCGAAGGCGATGAAAGGGGTATGAGATACCGTGAAAAGGCTCGAGAACTTAATCCTGATTGTGCCATAAAAAAGCTGTTTGATTACAAAGCCCATATTGAGAGAAGCTCAAAAGCAAGTACAGAAATTAATCAATTGCGAAAAGATTTATTTGATGCATGTTATAGCGCAGGCGAATATCCCAAAGGAATTTTCACTCTCAGTGCACCAACAGGAGCGGGAAAGACACTGGCAATGCTGGCTTTTGCACTTAACCATGCAAAATTTAACAATAAAAAAAGAATTATTATAGTACTTCCTTTTTTAAATATAATTGAGCAAACAGCTCGTATCTATAGGGAAATACTAGGTGTAATTGACAGTCCCTCTTATGTACTCGAAGACCACAGCTTAACAGAATTAAGTAATAGTGAAAGAGCACGTCTGTTTTCAGAGAATTGGGATAGTCCAATAATCATCACTACAACAGTAAAATTTTTTGAATCATTGTTCTCAAACCGACCGACAGAGTGCCGGAAGCTGCATAATATAGCCAACTCCATAGTTATATTTGATGAGGCGCAGACTATGCCCGCAGGTCTAACATTATCTACACTAAACACATTAACCACCGCATCTTCAAGGTTTGGTTGCTCAATTGTTTTTTCAACCGCTACCCAGCCTGCATATGAAAGCTTGAACCGGTTTTTTGCAGATAAAGCTGAGATAGAGTGGCAGCCAAAGGAGATAGTGCCTGCGGATTTAAGGCTTTTTGAAAGATCGAGGCGTGTAAAACCAGTTTGGCATATGCAAGCAATGTCTTTTGATAATGTATCCGAGCAAGTCGCAAAAGTCAATCAGGTATTGGTGATAGTTAACCTGCGAAGACATGCTCAGGAGCTATATAGTAAGGTGTCGGCATTATGCAGTAATTTCTGCATATACCACTTATCTACCTATATGTGCCCGGCACATAGAATCGATGTTTTAAAACAAGTCAGGGAGCAATTATCTAAAGAGTTGCCATGCAGGTTGATTTCCACTCAATGTGTTGAAGCGGGGGTTGACCTTGATTTTCCTGTGGTTTGGCGGGCAATGGCTCCACTCGAGGCTGTAATTCAGGCAGCGGGGCGGTGTAACCGTAATGGCAAGGGAGAAGGAATTGTAAATGTATTTATTCCTGAACCACAAGAGGATAAATACCCCGGTGAGGATTATAAAAGAGGTGCGGTAACGTTAAAAGGAATGCTGATGGATAAAAACATTGATCTTTGTGATACAGAGGCTATTTATACTTATTACAAGAAATATTTTGAATTTATTAATATTCAGGATAAGAGTGCAGAACTTAATGCGGCAATTACTAATCGCAATTTTGAGGAGACCGAGCGCCATTATCATTGGATTCCCTCAAAAGGTATTAATGTACTTGTTCCTTTTAGCGGACAGATGGAACAGTTTGAGAATCTGAAGGATGAAGCGCTAAACCGTGGGTTTTCGCGTGAATGGGCTCACGCCGCAAGGCAGCTTTGTGTTAACGTTATCGTAAACAGTAAATCTCAGCTAAAAGATTATATTACAGAAGTGATGATAATAAAGAACGGAAAAGAAAGGGAGGGTACCGGTTTTTATGTACTATTAAACAACGAGTTGTACAGCGAAAAGTATGGTTTAGATGTATCATGCACAAGAGGTGAAGACTTCTTTACAGTAATATAAATACAAAATGAAGTGAGGTGATAGAATGGAACAATTTGTTTTAGAGGTCTGGGGAGACTTTGCCTGCTTTACAAGGCCTGAAACGAAGGTAGAACGTTTTTCGTACCCAGTAATGACGCCGTCAGCAGCGAGGGGAGTGTTAGATGCAATATACGTCAAGCCTTTGGAATTTTGCTGGAGGGTCGAAAAAATAGAAGTTTTAAATCCCATTAAGTTTATCCCGCTCAAGCGCAACGAGGTAAAGGATCGTATACCAGGCATTAGCGACAGTATTATGAAAAAAGGCGGCGAATTCCAGCTTATAATTGCAGATGATGCGGGTGATGACGTAGATGACAAAAAAGGACGTACACAGCGCCAAACAATAGCACTAAAGAATGTTCGATATCGTATACATGCGCATATTGAGCTAAGAAAAGGTTTTGAAACTCAAAGAAAGTCTATTGAACAGCAAGCGAAGAGAAGAATTAGCCAGGGTAAATGTTACTATCAGCCATATTTTGGGTGTCGTGAATTTGCTGCGTATTTTGAATTTGCCGAGGACGAGAAGCCAACGAATGGTGAAAACTTAGACATTGGGTTTATGGTTTATGACGTTTATAACCTTGACGAAGTCATAATTGACAATGCACCACCATTTATCAGTCTATTTAAGGCAGAGCTGAAAAAAGGTGTTCTGGAAATTCCACATTGGGATAGCGAACTTGTCAAAAAACCTATGTAAGGAGGTGAAAAAATGTTAAATGAGTTGGTAAAATACGCTGAAAAAAATAATATATCAGACACGCCTGGTTATAAAGCAAAAAAAGGCAAATGGCTGGTTGACCTAACTGCGGATGGTAAATTTATTGATGTTGTGGAAGATGATAAGTTATACAAAATGTGTCCCCATCTTGCACAATTTGAATGCGCAAACGGAACAAGAAGCCATTTTTTACTTGATTCTTTGGGAGTAGTTGTAAAATACATGCCTAAAAATGATAAAGACATTGAGAAACACGAGTACTTTAAAAAGTTACTAATAGAGGCATCTGAATATGAACCTTGTCTTAGTACAATAAATACTTTTTTATCAGATACAGATGGTCTTGATAATCTTTTAAAAAAACTCAATACTTATAAAGCAAAGGGTGATGACAAGGTTACTTTTCGGATTGATGGGAATTGGGTTCTTGATACTACGGGATGGAGAGAATGGTGGAATGAACACAGGAGAAAATTAAAAAGCTATAAAAAAAATGATAGCAAATCAAAACTAATGCTTTGCCTTGCAGAGGGAGAACTTGTCGAACCTGCTACTACTCATTACAAAGTCATAGGTCTTAAACAAGTTGGAGGACGTGAGAATGGGGATTCATTAATAAGTTTTGATAAAAGTGCTTTTACCTCATACGGACTTTCTCAATCTCTTAATGCAGCATGTTCTGAAAGGACAGCGACAATATATAAAAATGCTTTTGAAGAACTGATTAAGGATGCTCCTCGCCCCGTTTGTGACAGCTTGTTTCTACATTGGTACAAAGAAGCATTGCCTATTGAAGATGACCCATTTTCGTTTATAGAATACAAGGAAAATTTTGAAACTGAAATTGGGAATGCAGTAGACAAAGTAAAAAAGCTTTTTGATTCAGTTCAAAAGGGTGAAAAACCTCAATTTACCAACAATTTGTACTATATTCTGCAAGTATCTGGTGCGGGTGGGCGAATCATGGTGCGCGACTGGCTGACAGGTGATTTTAAGAAGCTTGTGGAAAATATTAGAGCTTGGTTTGAGGATTTGTCAATTGTTGAACCTTATGGAAAAGCAATAGCAGGCGATTTTAAGTTCTCAGCTGCTATGCTAAGGTTAATTTCTTTCCGTAAAAGTGAAAGAGATTCATTTGATAGAATTAAAAAAGAGCTAACACCGCTTGAACCAATAATTTACCGTAGCATTATCGAAAACAATCCTTTACCAGACTCAGTTGCATCAAAAGCACTAAAATACATCAGCTCAAAGCAGCTAAACAGTGAAAAAAGCATTGAGGATAATCTCGACCGTGTAGCATGCGCTATATTAAAAGCATATATAATCCGTCTTCGAAAATCGGAAGGAGGAAATGAAATTATGAAACCCGAACTCAATCAGGATCATCCATCTCCAGCATATCAAGCAGGTAGAATGTTATCTGTGCTTGCATCAATTCAGCAAAGTGCGTTGGGCGATGTAAACGCCGGTTTGGTGCAACGCTACTATACATCCGCAAGTACAACACCGAAACTTGTTATAGGAAGGCTTATCCAGATGTCCCAACATCATCTTGATAAACTCGGCAAAGACAGTAAAGGACTTGAAATATGGTATGAACGGCAGCTTGCTGATATCATGGCAAGAATAAATATTGAACAAGTCCCTACTGTTTTAAATCTTGAAGGACAGACACTTTTTGCACTTGGATACTACCAGCAAAAGGCTCACATGCAAAGCGGAAAACCAGCTGAAGAGAAAGTATAAAATTTGAAGGAGGAGATAATAATGGCTATCAATAATCGTTATGAATTTATGTATTTTGTTGAGTGCTTAAACGGAAATCCAAACGGTGACCCAGATATGGGTAACAGCCCGCGCATTGATCCGCAGGATATGAGAGGACTAATTTCGGATGTTGCGGTTAAAAGGAGAATACGTAACTATGTTGCTCTTGAAAAAGGTAATGAATTTCCATATGGCATAATAGTACAGCAGTCTACCAATATCAACCGCTTTATTGCGCAGGCAAATGAGGAATGCGGCAGTATGGCAAAAGATAAAACTAAGGAAAAAGTCAAAGCTGCAAGAGACTGGGCATGTAAAAATTTTTACGATGTAAGAACCTTTGGCGGTGTTCTTTCTACCGGGGCTAATGCAGGGCAGGTTCGTGGAGCAGTTCAGCTTACATTCCTGCGTTCTATTGACCCGGTTATGCCGATGGATATATCAATAACCCGTATGTCAGTGACAGATGATATAAAAGGTAAACCCAATCCAACTGTTGCCGATTATTTAAAATGGGAAAGTGAGCAGCCAGAGGACTCATTACGTACAATGGGTAGAAAGCAGTTGATACCCTTTGGCCTGTACGAGGGCAGGGGCTTTATCAGTGCAAATTTAGCGAGCGAAACCGGATTTTGTAATGAGGATTTAGGACTTTTCTTCCGTGCTGTTCTGAACATGTACGAGCATGACCGTTCTGCAAGCAAGGGCCAGATGTCAACTGTTTTGCCATTGATAGTATTTCGTCATGTTGGTACAGATTCCGATACAACTCAGCGTGAAAGACAGGCAAAACTAGGCTGCGCTCCTGCACACAAACTTTTTGAACTTGTGACCATCAAAAAGTTAGATCGAGTGGAGTTTGCAAGAAGCTATAAGGATTACAAAATAACGGTTGATGTGTCTAAACTTCCAAGCGGAGTAGATATAGGCTTTGCTGATGCAAAAGGTGAAATCTCCTGGGGTAAGCTCCCAGAGGGGCTGGATTGGCTGGAACTAAAATGATGTATTCAGATGACGATTTAATTCCTATTTCTTACATATCTCAGTACGAATACTGCAAAAGACGAGCGGGACTGCTTTTGCTTGAACAGCAGTGGGTTGAAAATGTGCATACGGTTGAAGGTGATATCATCCATGAACGAGTACATTCAGGTTTAAGAGAGAGCAGAAGTGATTCTTTGATGCTAAGGGCTGTAAGCCTTATATCGTATAGGTACGGGTTAATTGGAAAATCTGACTGCGTGGAACTTACCAAAGATGCTCAGGGGTCCACTCTTCCGTGGGCAGAAGGCAAATGGTTTATTTGTCCGGTAGAATATAAGCATGGAGATGTACGTGATGAACCTGAATATGAGCTGCAAGTATGTGCCCAGGCAATGTGTCTTGAAGAAATGTGCAGTTGTAGAATAGATTATGGATATTTATTTTATGAGGGTGCACACCGCCGGTTAAAAGTAATTTTTGATGAAGCAAAAAGGGCACGAGTCGAAGAGATAGCACAGGAACTACATGATATGCAAAAGTGTTCCATTACACCTCTTGCGATTAAAGGTAAGCGCTGTAACGGTTGCTCCATGAATAACATCTGCCTGCCGGACAAACTTAAAAACCCTTTTTCATATATTCAAAAACTATTGAAGGAGGCAGGTGAAGAATAATATATGAAAAAACTGTTTAACGTTTTGTATGTTTTAACGGAGGATTCATATCTTAGCAAGCAGGGCGATACAATAAGTGTGAAGGTGGGAGGAACTGAAAAGGTAAGAGTACCTGCTCACACGATTGAATCAATTATTTGCTTTGGAAATACAACAGTATCTACTCCGTTAATATCGTTTTGCGGTGAAAGAGGAATCTCGCTTACATTCATGGGAGAGTATGGCAAATTTTACGGCCGTATTGAAGGACCTATTAGTGGGAATGTGCTATTAAGAAGGGCACAGCATTTTGCTACTGAAAATGCAGAGACCCAAGCACTTATAGCAAAGTTAATTATTGCAGCAAAAATTGCAAATTGCAGAAATGTGCTTTTAAGGGCCTCAAGAGATAGCCAAAATTCAGAAGATACAGATAAATTAACGAAAGCATCAGATTCTCTTGCTTCAATTGCCCGACAGCTTGAATACAAAAATGATGTTGACGAATTAAGAGGTATGGAGGGGCTTGCAGCAAGCGCTTATTTTAGAGTATTTAATTATCTTATTAGAGCAAATAAGGATGATTTTTACTTTGAAGAGCGTAATAAACGCCCACCCAAAGATAACATGAACGCCATTTTATCGTTTTTATATACATTGTTGGCTAATGATATGCGTTCTGCATTAGAGGGGGTAGGACTTGATCCAGCCAGAGGATTTCTCCACGCCTTGCGTCCGGGACGAGCAAGTCTTGCACTTGACTTAATGGAGGAATTTCGTTCTCCGCTTTGCGATAGGTTAGCATTGTCAATGGTAAATTTGAAACAACTATCCTCTATGCACTTTATAAAAGATTTTTCTGGAGTAACCATAAATGACGATGCTAAGAAGATTGTCTTGACAGCATGGCAAAAACGGAAAAAAGAAATTATTATGCACCCATACTTATCAGAAAAGCTGGAAATCGGACTCTTACCTCATGTGCAAGCACTTCTTCTAGCAAGGTACTTAAGGGGAGATTTGGAAGTATACCCACCATTTTATTGGAAATGAGGGGATAGAATGATGATATTAGTGACCTATGATGTTAATATGGAGAGTGCATCTGGTACAAAAAGACTGCGTAATGTTGCAAAGGCTTGTGAAAATATAGGTCAAAGAGTACAAAAATCTGTATTTGAATGCTTGGTAGAACCTGAACAGTATGTTACTCTAAAAAATAAGTTATTGTCTATTATAGACAAGGATAAGGACTCCATACGTATTTATATCCTTGGTGCTAAATGGGAAAGAAGAATAGAGCATTATGGGATAACACAAAGTTTTAAACAGGAAGGAGCGATTATATTATAATTTTTGCGCGTACCTAAATGACTCATAAAACTATAGCAAGTACGCGCACCACGATACTCTACGCGTCTCGGGTATTTTGCTTTGATTTTAACGGGTTTTCATAAATTTTAAAAATATTACGCGAAATACATCTAAATAGCCAGCTAATAATGCGACTTTGAGATGTGTAGTGTCGCCCCTCACACAGGGGCGTGGATTGAAACATACACAAGGTTGTCCATATTGCTCTGGCAAAAGAGTCGCCCCTCACACAGGGGCGTGGATTGAAACTAGTGTGTTCTGCAAGCGCAAAGATATACTGGAAAATACAGTCGCCCCTCACACAGGGGCGTGGATTGAAACCAAATCCAATATGACGCACCATATAGGGATGTAAGTCGCCCCTCACACAGGGGCGTGGATTGAAACATTTCATATTTTTTCATGTTTTAACCCTCCATTAAGTCGCCCCTCACACAGGGGCGTGGATTGAAACGTTAAAATGCTTAAAAATGCAAGGCTTGAAACATGTCGCCCCTCACACAGGGGCGTGGATTGAAACTTGGCTATTGACAGCATTTCAATGGCTTTTGCCGTCGCCCCTCACACAGGGGCGTGGATTGAAACAAGCTGCTTATGCTCAATAGGTATTATATCCATTTGTCGCCCCTCACACAGGGGCGTGGATTGAAACTGATTTAAAAAAGTATTTGATGTACTCCGTCAATCGTCGCCCCTCACACAGGGGCGTGGATTGAAACAATGGATCGAATTCGTACTACCTGGGGATCACAAGTCGCCCCTCACACAGGGGCGTGGATTGAAACATAAGAACAACTACAATAAGAAAAAATCAAATATGTCGCCCCTCACACAGGGGCGTGGATTGAAACCATAGTATGGTCGAGGATTTGTACCTTGAAATTGAGGTCGCCCCTCACACAGGGGCGTGGATTGAAACAATTCTGCAACATCTGTATTATCTACAATATTTGGTCGCCCCTCACACAGGGGCGTGGATTGAAACCTGCAAATAATATATTCGTGTCTTGTTTGGAAAAAGTCGCCCCTCACACAGGGGCGTGGATTGAAACTATTTTGGAGTGAGCAATATATTATCATTACCTGTCGCCCCTCACACAGGGGCGTGGATTGAAACGAGATATCCTTAATCTGCTGGACTTGCAGAGACCGGTCGCCCCTCACACAGGGGCGTGGATTGAAACACTGTGTACTTGCTGCCTCTGTATGAAGTTGCCAAGGGTCGCCCCTCACACAGGGGCGTGGATTGAAACTTCAGCCGGGTAAACATGAAACCGCTATCATCGCGTCGCCCCTCACACAGGGGCGTGGATTGAAACGTTGCAATAATGGGAAAACCGCTTTCCCTTCATAGTCGCCCCTCACACAGGGGCGTGGATTGAAACTTACATAGTATCTTAATTGACCGTATTACTGTGCGTCGCCCCTCACACAGGGGCGTGGATTGAAACTGGGATTCGGTCAGGGCTTCGGTCAGGGATTCGGGTCGCCCCTCACACAGGGGCGTGGATTGAAACCCTATGGCACGAAAAGGAATATTGACAGGTGCATTCCATCTGGGGAATGCAAGGAGCTCAGCTTTCCCAAATAGCAATCAGCTGGCTTTTGCACCAAAAGGGCCTGACATCGGCAATAGTTGGTACACAGAGTGAAAAACACCTTATTGAGAATATCAGGTCTGCCGGTATGACATTATCGTCCGATGAGCGGGAAATATTGAACAGGATAAGTACCAAGATACTTGACAGCCTGTAAAGATGATCCGATAATAATAATAATAATAAATTATTGACAGGAGGTAAGCTATATGATTAATGTAGGTCTTCAGCTGTATACTGTAAGGGATGAGTGTGAAAAGGATTTTATCGGCACCATCAGAAAAGTTACCGACATTGGATACAAGGGATTGGAATTTGCCGGATACTATGGTATGGATGCCAGGGAACTAAGGAAAATTATTGATGATATGGGTGCAAAAGCTGTCAACTCTCATGTGTCGATTCTAAAGATGGAAAATGACCTTGATGCAGAAATAGAATATGCAAATATTCTCGGTATGAAAACCATCACAATACCTGCACTTCCAAAAGAAATCAGGAATGATGTCAAAGCGTTGCTGAAAGCCTCAAAGGAGATTTCAGCTTTTGACGAGCGCTGTTCAAGTAATGGCATTCAACTTTGTTATCATAATCATGATTTCGAATTTGCCAGAGCAGAAAACGAATATATTCTGGATATATATATGAAAGAGGCTAAAAATTTGAAATTGGAACTTGATACGTTTTGGTCTTCATATGCGGGACTGGACTCGGTTGAATACATGAAAAAGTATGCCGGAAGATTGCAGTATATTCATTTGAAAGATATGATCAAGGATACAAAACCTGTATTTGCGGAAGTTGGGGAAGGCTGCCTGGATATTGGCTTATTTATAAAAACTGCTGTTGAACTGGGTGTGGAATGGGCTTTCGTGGAACAGGACATATGCATGAGAGCAAGTCTTGACAGTGTAAGGATAAGTATGGAGAACTTGAAGAAAATGGATGTGCTCAAAATATGAAGACAATAACAGACCTGTAGGACAAATTTCTTTATTGACTATTGATAACTGTTGCTATATAATAAAAGCAATCAATAAACACGAGTTCACAAAGGAACCGATGATTCATGGAAATCAATAAAAATACCATCAACAGTTCACAGATTGCAAAACTGGCAGGGGTCTCCAGAAGTACAGTAAGCCGGGTAATCAACAATTATAACAACGTGCCGCAGGAGACACGTGAAAAGATTCTGGAAGTAATAAAGCAGTATAATTACTATCCCAATATTTCCGCACAGGTCCTTAAGGGAAAAAGAACCAACACTATCGGTCTTTTTATGATTTCCGGGAATCTAATCACTGACAACCTGCTTAACAACTATTCCGTAGCCGCAGTTATCGAAAATGCCGCACAGCGCGGTTATCACGTATTGTCTTATATAATTAACGACACCAGGGATACCGATACAATACAGAATGTAAAGGAAGTTTTCCATCAGAGAAGAATCGATGGCGGGATTTTCAAAGGCGGTGCAAATCATGAGCCCCTTATTGAGGAATTGATAGCAGAAGGCTTTTTAATCGGTATTATAGATCAGGACCTGCCTGGGCGTATGGAGACGAACCGCATGGTCTTCAACTTTGAAAGTAAAAAAACAGCGGAGAATGCAATTGACTATGTCGTAGGGCTGAATCACAGAAAAATAGCCATTATAAACGGTGATCTCAATAAATATTCCGGTATGCAAAAATACCAGGGTTTTTTAAACGGACTTGAAAAGAACAGTTCGGAAATTGAAAAGTATTGGATTATCCAGGGAGAATTCAACAAGGGAAGCGGTTATGCAGGAATGTCAAAGTTCCTAAAAGGCGCTGCCGAGATCCCTACTGCTGTTTGTGCTGCCAACGACAGTATAGCCTTTGGTGCGATTGAAGCCATCAATGAGTTCGGTTTAAAGGTGCCGGATGATATTTCAGTTACCGGTATAGATGATCATATACTCAGCCAGTATTACAAGCCACCTCTGACTACATTCAGGGTGGATTTCGGAGAAATTTACCGTAAGCTGACTTTGTCAACCATTGAGGCTATTGAGCGTGGGGTAAACGAGAAGTTCATTAAAATCGAATACGATACGACTTTTATAGAAAGAGAATCCTGTAGAAGAATCTAAAACAATTAGTTTTCTAAAAAATAAACACGTGTTCATCCTGTAAGCCTCGATATTTCAAACCTCATGATATTAAATAATCAACAAATAAACATGTTCAAATTACAATGGAAGAAGAAAAAAGAGTAAAAGTTAAGAATATGTGAGATCAAACTCTTCATGCGGCAAATACATATACAGTATCTTGAATATACAAACATGTAGAAATCTTCAGACGTATGGAACGATGATTTTTCTCTGGACAGCCAGTGTAGCTGACTTTTCTGTTTTGCTTAGTTAAAGGTAGTCATGCCTTAGCTATATAAAAAAAGAGGAGGTTTTATCATGACAAAGAGAGTATTATCAGTCATTATCGCCTGCTTTGTTCTAATTGCTTTTGCAGGGTGCAGCCAGCAGGCGCCTTCATCGTCATCAACCCAGCAATCGGCTACTTCAGCCACAGCAGCATCAGCAGCACCAAAAGCGCCAGTTGAACTTTCGGTCTGGATAGGAAGCTGGTGGGACCAGAAAGCACCTGACATCAAAAAGGAATTTGAGAAGGCATATCCGCAGTATAAAGTTAAAATTGACTGCCTGCCAATCAACGGCTATTTCGACAATGCAGCATCCGCAATCATGGCCGGAAGCCCTCCTGATGTCCTCGACCTTGATGTAACCCAGGTTTCTACCTTTGCTGCTAAAAACCTTTTGACAGATCTTACAGCAGATGTAGAGTCAAAACTAAAAGGTGATGACTTCATTAAAGGTGCATGGCAAGCAAGCCACTATAATGGAAAGTTGTATGGTATGCCCAGCCGTGCAAGTGGTGCCACATACTACTACAACAAGAAGATGTTCGATGATGCCAAGGTACCGTACCCTAAAGAAGGCTGGACCTATGACGACCTTCTGGATGCAGCCAAAAAGATCACCGTACCAGGCCAGAAATACGGCGTTGGTATCGCAGCTGATTTAAGTGACCCTTCTAATGTTATGACATCATTCTCGCCTGTATTATGGGCCAATGGCGGAGATTACCTGAACAGTGACAATACGAAATGTACGATGGATCAGCCGAATGCTATTAAAGCTATCACTTTCTGGACCGAACTGTATACCAAGTATAAAGTAGTTCCAGAGGGAAGCCTCAACTATACCATATCAAGAGATGTTGTACCGCTTCTCGCCAATAATCAGGTAGCCATGTTGCCTTTTGGTGTAAGTGGAATAGATACTTTCAGTAAGACTCCTGGCCTTCAGTGGGATATAGTAATTCCGCCAAGCGGCTTTAACAGAGGCGGCGGATGGACGCTTACCGTACCGGTAAGTGCGAAGCACAAGAAGGAAGCGAATGATTACCTGCTGTGGTTTGCCAAACCGGAGGTACAGGCACCTCTTTGTGCGACAGAACCGTCTGTTATTAGTGCCTGGAAGCTTAATGCTCCATGGAACACCCCTATGTATCAGACCGTACTTAAAGCTGCCATGACTGGTAAGCTGCTGCCTTCAATAGGAAAATGGGGCGAGGCCCAGACAATAATAATCAAGGAGCTGCAGAAGACCTTACAGGGCGCTCAGACTCCTGAACAGGCAGGAAAGAACATGACAGTCCAGATTGACCCGCTTCTTAAATAATATAAGATTGTTTCCACATTTACTTTACGTCCTTCTTCCAGTGTTTTGCTGGAAGAAGGACGTAAATACCTTATTCTTCAGCAGTATAAAGACGTTTTAAAAGGAGGAAGGGACGGTGAAAATCAACACTTTGAAGACTTCTACCAAAAAAAAGCTTACAGGGATCGCCTTTGTCCTCCCCTGTGTGATAATTCTCGTGCTGATGATGGCATACCCGCTTATACAAACTTTTGCCTTCAGCTTTACAGACATAAAGCTGCCCAACTTTGAGTTGAAATTTATCGGATTAAAAAACTTTGTAACTGCCTTTTCAAAACCTGAAGTTTCAATCGTTATAAGAAATACCATCATCTGGACAGTTTTTTCCGTTTTTGTACGCCTGGTGCTCGGACTCGTTTCTGCACTTATCATGAATTCCAATGTAAAAGGGATAGTGACACTGAGAGTGATTGCACTGCTTCCGTGGACTGTACCGTTGATAGTTTCATCAAATACATGGAGATGGATTCTGCAAAGTGAAAACGGTGTGATAAACGGTACGCTGAGAGCCATGGGACTCGGAGGATGGGCCCATACCTGGCTTGCAAACGCATCTACGGCGCTTCCGTCCATAATGGTTGCGAATACATGGGTTGGCTTTCCGTTTGTAATGATGATGCTGCTGTCTGCTATGCAGGGGTTGTCGCGGGATTTGTACGAGGCAGCTGAAATAGACGGTGCAAATGGATTTCACCTTTTCAGATATATTACTCTTCCGGGAATAAAACCTGTAATTCTTGTTGTGCTGGCATTGGAGACTATAAGTGCTATTAACTCCTTTGACATGATATTTGTAATGACCGGAGGAGGACCGGGCGGAGCTACCGAAATATTCGGCCTGTTCATATACCGTCTGGCATTTACGAACTTTGATTTCGGAAGCGCTTCTGCTGTAAGTGTAGTACTTATTACAATTGCGGTTCTCGGATTCTCAATGTACGGGTTTGCACAAACAGGGAACAGGAAAAGGGGTGAAGCATAATGCATAGAAAAAAACAGATATATCCGATACTTATCTACATTTCTGCTGTTCTGGTATGCGCTTTCAGTCTTTTCCCGATATTATGGGCCTTAAGCACATCCCTCAAACCCGAGGCAATGATTTTTTCGCAGCCTCCACAGTGGATACCGAAGAAAATATCCCTGGAGCATTACAAGGGTGTTGTCGGCGATGCAAGGATGATGAAATACTTTCTGAATTCATTCATAACAGCGGCGTCATCTACTGTAATTGCGCTGATAATAGGAATATTGGGAGCATATGGATTCTCGAGATACAAGTTCCCCGGAAACAAGACATTGATGATTTCCATACTTCTTACACGTATGCTGCCAAGAGTGGCTTTGATTGTACCCTTTTTCATCACCCTTAAGAAAATCAACCTGTACAATACGCGTCCGGGACTTATCCTGGTGTTCCTTATAATAACGATGCCCCTGTCCATATGGCTTTTGAAAGGCTTTTTTGACGGCATTCCGTATGAAATGGAGGAAGCGGCAACAGTCGACGGGTGCTCCGTTATCGGTATATTGCTAAAGATAGTGGTTCCCATTACTCTCCCTGCCATAGCTTCAGTTGGAATGTATGTATTTATTACGGCATGGAATGAGTTCCTTTTTGCCCTGACAATGACAAAAGGAATGGAGCTCAGAACGATTTCCGTCGGGCTGGCATTTTTCATAGATGAGTTCGGGGTCCGATGGGGCAAGCTGATGGCAGCATCGATACTGATGAGCATACCGGCTATTTTAGTATTCTCCCTATTCCAGAAAAGTCTTATAAAAGGACTGAGCGAAGGGTCCGTAAAGGGATAGCAGGGAATTTGAGTTAAAAACGGAGGTAGTGTTTATGAGACTGGGAGGTTCTGTAGTAAGCGAATTCAAAGGACCCGGGCAGTTTGTTGATATAGCTCTCGATTCGGGCTTTAAGGCAGTAGTATTTCCATTGAACCATAAAACTCCGGAGGATGAGATCGATTCTTTGAAGCGTGAAATAGACGAAGCCGGTATTATCATTGCTGAGGTGGGTGCCTGGAGGAATAACCCTTTAGATGCTTCTGGACAGGTATGCAAGGAGGCATTGGAGAATATCAAAAAGCAGCTTGATATAGTAAACATGATCAACAGCCCCTTACTGCTGTACAGAAATGCCGAATTTACCCGGGAATGCTTTGAAAAACTGGGCCCGTATATAAAGAGCATACATGTGAAGGATATCAACATAGAGCAGAAGCTCACGGTTCACTTAAACGAGTGCCTTGTCGGGGAGGGCTGCTACGATTTCAAGGAATTCTTCAACTGTGCTTCGAAGCTTGAAGACAGGATGCCTGTTCTGGTTGAACATATAAAAATCCAGGAGGATTATAAGAAATCGGTCTCCTACCTCAGGAATTTTGCCGTGAGGATGGGCATCGAAATATAGCATGCGCTTAAGAATTCCAATTTGAAGCGGATAAGGAGACGATGGAAAATGGTTATACTGGTTACCGGTGCTAACAGAGGTTTGGGAATAGAACTGGTGAAGGAAGGGCTTAAAAGAGGCCATACTGTAATTGCCACATACCGAAATCCGGGGGATGACCTGCCCCGTTTAAAGGAAGAATACCAGGACAGGTTGGTAATGCAGGTTATGGATGTGGAGGACTTCGCGTCAATTTCATCCGCGTATGACAGCTTGTGCGGGAAATTCAATGCCATAGACGGAGTTGTCAACAATGCCGCGGTGCTTTACGAGACCAAGGCTTTCAAGGGAGATCCCATTGTGGATATGGACCTTGACATGTTTCACAAAACATTTGAAATTAACATTCACGGCCCCGTCATGGTACTGAAGAAGTTTATGCCTTTAATATATAAGGGCAGTGACAGGTGTATTGTCAATATATCTACGGAGGGCGCAAAACTCAAAACCGAAGGCAGCCATTACATAGCCTACTCTGCTTCAAAAATAGCTTTGAACCTTTATACACAGAAGATCCGCAATTATTTGTCAGCCCGTGAAGACACAAAGGATATCCGGGTCTATATGATACATCCCGGCAGGATGTTTACGGTAATGGGCGTTGAAAACGCTCAGATTCAGCCCGGCGAGCCCGCCTTCGGCATATGGGACATCATAGAAAAGAAAAAGAAAATCGACCTGGATATTCCATTTATTAACTACAAGGCAGAGCAGATGCCTTTATAGACAAGTTATCAATAACAAAGGAGTTTTTATAGTGGATAAGATATCAACAAATCGTGTAGTGAAGATAGGTATAGTAGTAGATGATATTGAAAAGGCTGCAAGATATTACGCAGATTTATTCAATGTTGACATGCCGGTTATAAAGACACCTGATCCCAATGCCAAGCCGGATCCTGCCAGATACAAATGGTACAAGGGTGAATACCGGAATTTCCGGATCAGGACGGCAGTAGTAAATCTGGAGCCTGTATTTATAGAACTGGTAGAACCCATTGATGAAGGAAGTCCGTGGTCTGAATTCAAAAATCAGCATGGACAGGGCGTACAGTTTATGACTTTCTATATTGATGGCTTCCAAGAGCATATAAACTATATGCAGGAGAAGGGAATGCCTGCTTTGCTTAAAGAAGAAAAAGGCAAAGAAAGGTACGCTTACTTCGATACGGCCGCCAAGCTTGGAGTTACAGTAGAATTCAAGGAAATAGACAAGACATGATATAAAATACGCCAGGCTGGATTATCAGGCTGAAAGGAGAACTTGTATGAATAAGATTGGAAGTACCGACATGTTACAGGTATGTGTGATTGTGAAGGACAGTGTCGATTCTTTTGAAAAACTGGGTGTGATGCTTAACATCAAGCAAAAATACGAGACATGAAAATGGCAGAATGATGATTTTCTAAGGCAGGAAACGGAGGTCATTAAAGGACAGGGGGTGATAGAATGGATAAGAATATTCTGGGCACGAATATTGTGACACAGGTTGCATTTGTGGTTCATGACATCGAGAAAACAAGCCGGGCTTATGCCGATTTTCTCGGAATGGAAAAGCCCGAAATCAAGATCACAGGCCCATATGAATCTACCGGAACAGTTTACCGCGGCGAACCGTCCAAAACAAGGGCTAAACTGGCATTTTTCAAGGTTGGGGAAAATCTGTCCATCGAACTGATCGAGCCGGACAAAGAGCCGAGTACATGGAGAGAAGTATTGGATAGGGACGGTGAAGGATTTCATCACATAGCCTTTGTAATTGAAGGTACCAATGAAAAGATCACGCTCCTTGAAAGAAACGGAATACAGCTTATACAGAAGGGCCAATCTGCAAAGGGAAGCTATGCATATGTGGATGCAGAGAAGGATTTAAAAACGATAATCGAATTGCTGGAGACATTCAAATAATTTTCCCAAAGTGCAGAATAAATTTTACCACAAATATTAAAGGTTGTTCTTGTTTTAAAAAATATATTTTTCAGGAGGAATTTACAATGATTAAAGGAATCGGACATACTGCCTATACGGTGGTAGACATGGAAAAATCCCTGTACTTTTACTGTGATGTTCTGGGATTGGAAAAAAAGTTTGAGCTAAAGCGCCCCACGGGAGAAAACTGGATCATTTACCTAACTGTATCGGAAGGTAATTTTATCGAATTATTCTACGGCGGAACCAAGAAAAATGAATGGGACAGGGAAACCGTCGGATATTCCCATGTATGCATTGAAGTAGACGATATCCATGAAATTGCCAACAGGATAAAGAGCAAGGGTGTGTCTCTGGACGTAGAGCCAAAGCAGGGAGCAGACCTGAACTGGCAGTGCTGGGTGCGCGATCCCGATGGAAACAGGATCGAATTCATGCAGATGGACCCCAATTCGCCGCAGATGAAAAAGTGAGGAGTGAGTAAATTGGATAAGATATCTACAAATCGGATGGTCAAAATAGGTATTATTGTGGATGATATAGAAAAGGCAGTGGAATACTATGCAGACCTGTTCAACATTCCTAAGCCTGAGGTAAAAACTCCCAAACCAAAAAATACGATGCCTGTAGAAGGCAACAAGCCGTATACCTGGTACAGGGGAGAATACAGGACTGCACGCTGCAAAACTGCTGTGGTTGGAATCGAACCCATTTACATCGAGTTGATAGAACCATTGGACGAACCCAGTCCGTGGACCGAGTTCAAGGAAAAACACGGCCAGGGAGTCCACTATATGGCGTTCAATATCGATGATTTTAAAGGACATGAGGAACTGATGGAGAAAAAAGGGATGCCCATATACCATAAGACTGAAAAGGGAAAAGAAAGGTACGGGTATTTTGAAACGGCTTCCAAGCTGGGAATCACACTGGAATTCAAAGAGATAGACAAGGAGTAAGTCCCGTTGAGATATTTGACGGAGCAGCATCCTTGGATTTAAGAATAAGCAGGAAATTGGGGACAAAACTCTTATTTGTCCCTGCAGCAGGGGCACTACCTGCAAAAAAAGGAAGGAGGTTTGTTGTGGTTAATGTTGGAATAATAGGCTGCGGATCCATAACAAAATTTAGACACGCACCGGAATACTCATCAAATAAGGATGCAAATATCGCCGGCTTCTTCGACCCACAGAAGGAAAGAAGCCTTGAAATGGTACAAATGTACGGGGGCAAAGCATATGAATCCATAGAGGAAATGCTGACAGATAAGTCTGTCGACGCAGTAAGCGTTTGCACGGCAAACCGCTTCCATGCATCCATAACCATAGAAGCACTTAAGGCTGGAAAACATGTGCTGTGTGAAAAACCCATGGCCACTTCTGTAGAGGATGCCGAAAAGATGATAGATGCAGCCAGAGAATCGGGAAAGTCATTGATGGTCGGACACAATCAGAGGCTCACAGATGCTCATGTCAAGGCCAAAAAAATACTTGAGAGCGGAGAACTGGGAAGAATCATCAGCTTCCGTACTACTTTCTCCCATGGCGGACCTGAATCCTGGAGTGCGGACAAGAGCAGCAAGACTTGGTTCTTCAATAAAAAAGACGCAGTTATGGGCTCGATGGGAGATCTTGGAATACATAAGGCCGATTTGATCCGCTGGTTGATCGGGGATGAAATAGTAGAGGTCATAGCATCGGTGTTAACGCTGGATAAGAAAGGTCCGCAGGGCGAACTTATAGAAGTGGATGATAATGCCCTTTGCATTCTCCGGTCAAAAACCGGTATCACTGGTATGCTTACAGTGAGCTGGACAAATTACGGAGTTGAAGATAACAGCACAATCCTTTATTGCAGTGAAGGTGTCATGAAGATTTATGGCAATCCTGAGTTTCCCTTGGAAATCATATGGAAAAATGGAGAAAAGGCCTTTTACAAGATTGGAAGCATACAGACGAATGAAAACCAGACGAAGTCAGGGATTATAGACCTGTTTATAGACAGCCTTGTTAAGGGGATACCTCCGGCGATTTCCGGTGAAGACGGATTAGCTTCGTTGAAGATCATATTTGCCTGCATGAAGTCATCTGCACAGGGAAGCAGTATAAGAATCGATTATCCATTCATTTGAAGGAGGCAACATTACATGCCGGACAGTTACGAATCGACGTTAAACCACGTCAATACATATTCAAGGCCATCAGAACTCAAAATCACAGACATGCGCTTTGTAGATCTGGCGGGTGCGCCCATGCATTGCACACTCGTAAAAATATACACCAATCAGGGAATAACAGGAATCGGAGAGCTCAGGGACTTTGGAAGCCGTACCTATGCAGCCATGCTGAAAGGACGCCTTCTGGGTGAGAATCCATGTAATGTAGACAAGTTGTTCCGCAGGATCAAACAGTTCATGGGACCCGCACGGCAGGCAGGAGGAGTCGCCGGTATCGAGATTGCTCTTTGGGATCTTGCCGGCAAGGCTTACGGAGTTCCTGTCTATCAGATGCTGGGCGGAAAATTCCGTGATGCAGTGCGTGTTTATTGTGATCTCGGGGTCAATACGCCAGGCCTTAAAAATGACGGCCTTTCAATGGGTGAACGCTTGAAAAAATTTGCTGATGAAGGTGGTTTCACGATGGTTAAAGCGGTCCTTGGTGTAGAGAGCCTCCAGGTACGCTATCCCGAAGAGGATTTGATTTCTGCTCCCGGTAATTATGTGGAGGAATTCAAGAAAGCTGCAAGCTATAACTTTGATTTCATAAAAAATCGTCGGGACACGCAATACGGTCCGGAGTTTCAACGGCGAAACCGTGCTTTTGATATTGTAAACACCCAATCCCCTTATATAATGTACCGCATGACTGAACGGGGTCTGGACCGGTACGAAGAAGAGGTTGCAAGTATGCGTGAAGTCCTTGGATACAGAATGCCGCTGGCGATTGATCACCTTGGTTACTTGAACCTTGAAGATGCTGCGCGCCTGCTTCGCCGCCTGGAGAAATACAACCTGCTGTGGGCGGAAGATATGCTGCCCTGCACATATACCGAAGAATACAAGCGGTTGAGCCAGTTAACCTCCACACCGTTAGCTACAGGAGAGGACTTTTCGACGCTTGAAAGTTTTGAAGGACTGATTGTTAACAGGGCTGTACCCATTATACATCCCGACATCTGCTCTTCCGGAATTTATGAGACCAAGAAGATAGGTGACCTGGCACAACGTTATCATATAGCCATGGCAATGCATATGTGTGAAACGCCGGTTGCAGCACTGGCAACAGCGCATATGGGTGTTGCAACAGAGAATTTCATAGCAACGGAATTCAACGCGCCTGATGTCCCCTGGTGGAATGACATTATAACCGGTTATGACGGGAATGTAATTAAAAACGGGTTTATAGCCGTCCCGGACAAACCCGGCCTTGGCTTCGATGATATCAACGACGAGGTGATAAAAGATCATTTGATGCCTGGCTTCCCTGATATGTGGGCTCCAACCGACCAGTGGAACACAGAATACTCAAATGACAGGTTGTTCAGTTAAAAGATAATAAAAACTGAAAATAATTCAAAACAATATTTTTTAGCAATATGCTTTTATAGACAGTTACATTGCAAACAAAAGCAAATTATTCAATGCTTAGACGTCAATGACCATGTTTTGCGGTTTTTGGCGTCTTTTATTAGGTCTGAAACATATTAAGATAAATTTGCTCGGTCCTTTGTACAGGCAGCAAGTATTAGAGCCACGGAATCATCTATCGTGATATGTGTTGAATAAAGGCGAGATATATAGAATTATTACCATAATATTGAAGTGGAGGTTTTGCTGTGATATTATTTATTTATTAATTAATTATATAACGTTATATAATTAAAATTCTTGCAAGGGGGTAAGAAAATGATCCAGTATCAAAAAAACAATGACGTTTTAAACACTGCAAACAGGGGTAATCCGGCGGAATCAGGGCTTTGCACGCTTTGCCGGGCGGATTGCAAAGGCAAATGCGAGACATGGATGTCCAGTATGAAAGGCAGAAAGCTCTTATATCCAAGAGATTTTGGAACAGTAACTGCCGGAAGTTCAAATGTCAATCATGTCGGAGTGTGCTACAATAATCTCAGGATACAGGGTTACAACTATGGCGCACATGGTCTTGCAGAAGGACTCTCCGATAATGCGGATGACTGTATATTTCCAAATGTTAAAATTGAAACGGAATTTGGAAGGGATGTAAAAACAAAAGCAAGAATCCCAATTATGACAGGGGCCCTTGGATCTACATTCATTGCGCAAAAGTATTGGGAATCCTTTGCAGTAGGTGCTGCGCTAGTGGGTTTCCCAATTGTCATCGGAGAAAATGTTGTTGGTGTGGATAAAGCTTCTGTTATGAAGAATGGCAGGATTATGAAAGCTCCTGAGCTTGACCGCAGGATTGATACATATCTTAAGTACTATGATGGATATGGTGCGATAATCATTCAAATGAACGTTGAGGATACAAGAAATGGAGTTGCAGAGTATCTCATAGAAAAGTATGGCGACAAGGTAATTCTTGAACTCAAATGGGGGCAGGGAGCAAAGGACATCGGTGGTGAAATACAGGTAAACAGCCTTGAATATGCAATATTCCTTAAAGAAAGGGGTTATGTCGTTGATCCCGATCCAACAAAACCTGAGGTCCAGGAAGCATTTAAAAGTGGCTCCATTAAGTCTTTCGCACGCCACAGCAGACTTGGGTACACCAATTTTAACAACTATGATGCTGTAAAACAGGATTTCATGAAATCAATAGAATACCTGAGGGGACTCGGGTATAAAAGGATTACACTTAAGACCGGTTCATACGGGATGGAAGCCCTTGCCATGGCTATAAAGTTTGCAACTGATGCAAAACTCGATCTGTTAACCATTGATGGCTCTGGTGGTGGCACGGGTATGAGTCCGTGGAATATGATGGAGTCCTGGGGTGTTCCTTCCATATTCCTGCATTCAAAAGCTTATGAATACGCACAGATACTTGCCACAAAAGGGCATGAAGTTGTGGATTTGGCATTCGCGGGCGGATTGGCAAGGGAAGATCACATATTTAAGGCTCTTGCACTTGGAGCTCCCTTTGTCAAGCTTGTTTGCATGGGCAGGGCCCTGATGATTCCCGGTTACCTTGGAGCTAACATAGAAGGAGCTTTATATCCGGACAGACGGGAAAAGCTGAATGGAAACTGGGATGCTATTCCCAGGAATATAACAGAGGAATTTGGCGCAAGTCCGGAAGAGATATTTGCTGGTTACTTCGATGTTAGAAACAAGGTTGGCGCTGATGAAATGAAGAATATTCCCCTGGGCGCAATTGCTGTTTGGACACTGTCCGACAAGCTTGCTGCGGGCCTGCAGCAACTCATGGCAGGAGCCAGGAAATTCAGAGTATCAAGTATTTCCAGAGATGATTTGTTTGCGGCAAACAGAGAAACAGAGAAGGAAACCGGAATCAGATTTTTGACAGATGTAAATGACGAGATGGCCAGGAAGATTTTGAGTTCATGATTATAAAATTTAACTGATCCTTTTATTATACTGGAAGGCTCCTGTCAGCTGCTTACAAATAGCCGACAGGAGCTGTTTTATGGTTTTAAGACAACCGCTTTTCCCTATATTCCACCCAGTATGCACATAACACTTTCCTTTGTCGGGAAACGGCGGTTTGCATGGTAGAAGGGATGTTCGTAGCGCTTTATCGCAGCCATACTGTCTTCTGCGTTTGCATCAGCCCAAATTCTGACCATTCCGTCAGGATAGTGGGTTAATAACTGCTCGCCGGGATGGCTTGCGATTTTTGAACACATGGACAGCCTTCCACCGATTTCCTTTATCAGATTTCCCTTTCTGTCAAAGAGACATGAATTGCCCATCGACATTCCTTTTACGATTTCATGGAGGCCATCCCCGTCAATATCAACCGGGGCAGTATCGGAAATGCTGAACGGCAGCTTTACCGGACTGCCTGTAAAGGCGTCAAAGGAATACTCGGTTATTCCGGTGTATATGCGCGCCTGGAGGGTTTTTGTCTGAGTTTCTATGCTCTCCGCAACTGCAATCAGCTCCCCGTTTTCTCCAATACGGCCGACCCAGCCCTTATGTATATGGCCGTAATCTACTGCATCCCATATATGTTCACCTTTATCATTATACAGGGCTGTGAAAAGGGGAGGTTTCTTCTTAGGAAATAATTAACAATTGATTACTCTGGGCATAAAGTGAGAGCAAAAGCAAATGGAGGGAAAATATATGCCCAGAGTAGCACGTGTTAAAGCCCCCGAATACATCTATCACGTCATGTGCCGCAGCATAAACGAAGTACTTTTATTCAGGAATGAGGACGACAAGAACTATTACCATGACTTGATAAAAAAGTACAAGGAGAATTATAGCTGCAAACTCTATGCTTACTGCCTGATGGATACACATCTCCATCTGCATATTGATCCTCAGGGCTTTGACCTTTCTAAGCTCATGCACGGCATAAACGTATCATATGTAATCTACTACAACCGCAAATACAAACGCCATAGGCACCTGTTCCAGGGAAGGTACGAGAGTCGTGTTTTGAGCTCGGACAGTTATAACCTTGCGGTATCCGCCTATATACATAACAATCCCAAGGATGTTGAAGAATACAGAGACAATGTCAATAAATACACCTTTTCCTCCATAGCTGTTTATATAGCTTGAAGAAGAGCATTATTTATTGATAACGAGTACTATAGATGGAATCAGATTAGGGAAAATGTAGCAGGATGAAAGCGGATAATTTATAAAGCCATTTGCTCAGTCTGATTATATTACATATAAAATTGACTGATCCGTATTGCTATTTGTTAGTTGCGTTTATAATTTTTTAAAGTAAGAAAAACGGTGTTTTGCGGCACCGTTTTTTTTGTACTTTTATGGGCACTAAAGGGCAGAAAAAGTATCGAAATATAGTATCGAATTATTTCGTATCTGGAAGAGCAAGGAATTGAGACAACTACGAATTCAATAACAAAGGAGCAAATTAAAAAGTACTTTGTATCTTAAAATTTCTAAAAAGTAGTCTATGGCTGAGAGAACCGAATGTGATGAATTAATGTCATCAAAGTCAGTACAAGGATCGTGAAGAAAATTTGAATGTAAAATTTCAGTAAATGTTTTGAAGGAATTCATAATTATTTGTAGAATTGGATAAATAAAGGGAATGCTCGGGGTGCCTAATAAAAATGAGGTGATGGTTTGTTATCAGGAGTATGGCAGGTAGGAAAAACTGCGCCACTTGTAATTGAAGGTGCATATGAAGATGTAAGTGATGGCGGTCGATACTGTCACTGCTTGAAAATTGTTTTTGAGGAAAGTGAGGGAAATGTAGCTTATAAAGGAATTTCTTATGAGGAATTCTCGAAAGAAAAGCTTGGTAAATATGCCTATATGAGAGGCGGAGCGCGCGGAGGCGACAGAACACCTACTTCTAAGTTTGTCAACACAAACAAAACGACGAGCAGAATAATAAAGTAGAGAATGATCTTGATGTAAAAATTAATACTATTTCATTAAAAAAAGGAGAAGGACTGTTTTTAACAATTACTGTCTACAAAAATGGTAAAGAGATGTATGCGGGGGATTTTGATGTTATTGTAAAAAAACTCTTGGAGGCATCTTCAAGTAAGTATTTTGATAAATATGACACAATATCAAAAGGGGCGGGCGTTTGCTACTTTTGTGCGGAAAAACGTGAGGTCTACGGTTTTGTAAATACTTACAATTCTTACACGGTTGATAAAACAGGTTTTGTATCCGGAGGCTTCAGACAGGAAAATGCATGGCGTAATTACCCCGTCTGCGACACTTGTGCGAAAGAACTGGAGAATGGAAAAAGATTTATTGAAAATAATATGTCGTCAAGATTTTGTGGGTTTAACTACTCTATAATACCTAAGGTTACTTTTGAGAATAAGCAAGGTATCGAAGAAATATTGAGCCTTTTTGCAGATTATGAAAAACGTAAATTTTCTTTAAGAGATGAAACAAGTAGGAGTCTTCTTCAGAGTGAAAAAGATTTTATAAAGATTATGGCAGAAAGCGAGAACAACTTAAACTATAATATGCTTATTTACCGGGAAGAACAGGCGGGTGCTGTTTTTAGGATACTGGCTTTTATAGAGGATATTGTACCGAGCAGACTGAAGAACATCTTAAAAGTTAAAACTCAAATCGAAAAAGAAGACTACTTCAAAGGAATTAGGGGGAACGAGAATTCCACCTATGATATGAAGTACAGCTTTGAATGTTTGAGACGTTTTTTTCCGAATAATAAAATTGAAGGGAATTTTGACAAGAGTTTTTTAGAGATTGTTAACAATATTTTTTCGAGTAGAAATGTTAGTTATGAGTTTTTATTAGATAAGATCATGCAGAGTGTATCTGAAAGATTTTTAAAGGGAGAGTACTTTGAAAACCTTTTATTAGAGGGATTTATGAATGTTAGGTTCATTGAAAGGCTTAAGCTCTTTAATAATATTAGAAAAGGAGAAAACTGTTATATGCTTGAGAAAAATGAAAAAAACAAGATTTTTCTTGACTACCTTGAACTCCATAAGGAAACATTCGACAATGATACCAAAAAAGCAGTATTTCTTACAGGAGTTCTTACGGAAAAGCTGCTAAAAATTCAATACATGGAAAGAAAGAGTACCCCATTTTATTCAAGGCTAAACGGACTTAAACTCAGTGATAAATTGGTTAAACGGATTTATACAGAAGCTATTAACAAGTTGAATGAATATAATAAAAATTACTATACGGAACTTGAAAGCATTATCGCTGAGTACATTATGTCCCCAAGTTCTCTTAGTAATGACGAAATCAGTTTCTTTTTTGCACTAGGTATGTCCCT
>CALMWN010000575.1 GCA_937873555.1 uncultured Clostridia bacterium | reverse complement strand
CATTGCTTCGGAAAGGCACATGCGCAAAAAAAGTGGCAGAGCCACATTTTTTATGTGCGTATCGGATTTTCTCACTGTTCCGGAAATGCACATGAAAAAAGCAGCGAAGCAACATTCTTTGCTACTTCCTTACAAGCCTGACCTGATTTATCAAATTCAAAGGAATGCTCTCATCGTTGTGCGGTCTATTTTCATCAATAATCCGTTTGTCTTTTCCGGTGAAAAAATCTCTTAGTCCGCTATAAATGGCACTGCACAGCCTGCTTTGGTAGGATGGGTCCTGGAGCAGCCTTTTTTCCGTCGGATTGGAGATGAAGCCTGATTCGACAATGACGCCCGGTATACTGGAATTGTTTAAGATAAAAAATTCAGACTTAACCGGGCTGTGAACTGCATATTTAGTCAGGGCACTTTCTGAATGCCTGTTCAGACTGTTCTGGATGCAGGTTGCCAGAATTGCCGATGCAGGCTGCTTTGAGGAGTATAGTACCATAGGACCTATGGCTGAGGCATTTTTGGAGTTATTGACATGTATGCTGACGAATATATCATAATTTCCGCTATTGATCAGATTGACCCTTTCCATCAGATCCCTTGCATGTCTGCTGGAGCTTAGAGTATTCCGCCCATCCAGTGAGACATCGCTGTCTCTTGTCATGCTTATATTGACATTGTCTTCTGTAAGCTTATCTTTAAGCTTCAGCGATATCTGAAGGTTTACGTCCTTTTCCAGAAAATTTCTTCCGTCCCATGCCCCTCCGTCAATACCCCCGTGTCCGGGATCTATTATAATGCTTTTCCCGGACAGCGGATTGGAGCTTATTTGCGCAAATATGACAGTGCAGATGCTGACTATGACCAGCGCTGCTATAATGGCGATATTCCTCTTACTCTTTGGGAATATAAAAATTAATATCCTGTTTTTACCTGGCATTTAATATACCAACCGGTGAAAGATTCTATCCTATTATATTACCTGGCTGCTGAATTATGCTTGTATAGTCCGAATTATATTCCAGGGTCTTGACTGTTGAGAGAATTGTCTACCGTATTCTTACAATTGCCAGAAATATCAATAAAATACCGGGCAGAAGGGATAACAGCTTTTTATTTATCCTGTCAGAAACAGCGAATTTTACACCGAGGCTCGTGCCTGCATACAGGAAAAAAAGCTGAAAGAACCCAACGGCAAAGGGCATGATAACTGAATTGAAACCGGTAAGGGCACTTCCTATGCCGACCCCTATGGCATCAATGGACAATGCCAAACCAAGCAGAAATGATTCGGCAACATCTATCGTGCCTGATCTATCAATATCACCTTCCATAGGATTTTTAATTACCTTTATTGTTATACCCAGAGATTTTATTGCTATCTGAAAAAGGGTCTCGTCCGTATTGATTTTGCATTCTTCCAGTCCACCTCCGTCTTCGTTGCGCAGCAGGGCCTGGAAAATTACCCATATTCCCATTGACAGCAATATCAAAACACCGACAAGTTTTGAGACATAGGGCGGCAAGACGCTTGACAAAGAACTGCCTATGGCGAGTGCGGCACCTGAATAAAAAACTGAAAACAAGCATATTACAAGTTTGGAGACCAGAGGTATCCTGATTTTTCTCAATCCGTAGGCTATACCTGCCCCAAACGCATCAAGGCTTAAAGAAACCGCAAGAATTATAACTGAAAGTATCATATCATCATCTCCTGTTTTGTCGACACCTGTATGATTGCATGAAACCATACTGCAAAATTCAGGTCCGGTATGGCTGCAGACTATAACATATTATGAGTGAAGCTTATCAAGTGTGAAGAACAAAACACAGAGCATCCGGATAGCTTTAAAAGAAAATATATTATGATCTGCGGTAAAAGTTATGCTTTTTCAGCCTGCTTTATAGTTGTACTATTTGAGGATTTTTATGAATAGAATTATGATTGTAAAGGAGAGATGCGCATTGGGTGTAACACAATCTTTAGTGGCAAATACAGGGCAAAACGCTAAAATGCATAAGGGCCTCAGTGAAAAGGAAGCAAGGAATAAGCTCCTGAAGCATGGACTGAACACTATTACCGCAAGGAGGAAGATTTCCGCCTTCGGAATCATATTTGACCAGTTCAGCGATTTCATGGTGTTGATACTGCTTGCTTCTACTGCCATTTCCGCTTTTATGGGAGAGATTACCGAAGCGGTAACCATAGTAGCGATAGTTGTTTTAAATGCCATACTCGGTTTTATACAGGAATACAAAACCGAAAGAACACTGGATGCTTTGAAGAGCCTTGCTGCGCCTACCGCAAATGTAATCCGGGATGGCGTGCCTGTTTCAATACCTGCTGAAGAAGTTGTACCTGGGGATCTTATTATCCTGGAAGCCGGGGACAGGGTCCCGGCAGATGCAATTCTGGTCGAATCAAACAGCCTGCAAGTGGATGAAGCACTTTTGACGGGGGAATCAGTTCCGGTCGAAAAAATACCGGACTCCGGCAATAAAAGGAATCTGGTCTACATGGGTACGGTTGTAACCTGTGGAAGAGGCAGGGCACTGGTACAGCTGACCGGAATGAACACTGAAATGGGTAAAATAGCCGATATGATACAGAGTATTGAAGATGAAGATACTCCGTTGCAAAAAAGGCTTGAACATCTTGGGAAATTCATTGTATACGGTTGTCTTATAATTTGTGCAATTGTATCCCTAACGGGTTATTTAAGAGGAGAGGCTCTGTTCACAATGCTTCTGGCAGGAATCAGCCTTGCAGTTGCAGCTGTACCGGAAGGTCTGCCGGCCATAGTGACAATTTCACTGGCACTGGGTGTGCAGAGGATGCTGAAAAGGAACGCTCTTATCAGGAAGCTACCAGCTGTTGAAACACTGGGGTGTGCCAGCGTTATTTGCTCAGATAAGACAGGGACTCTGACTGAAAACAAGATGACTGTAAGAAGGATATATTCCGGTGGCTCCATGACCGAAATAAACGGACGTAGGCACAGTGCCGGAGAGATATTCTCTTCCGGTGGAAATGAATTAAATCCTCCAGGTACAAATCCGGTCAAACTTGCCCTGGAAATAGGAGTTGTCTGCAATAATGCCGGAATTGTGAAGACTTCGGATAATGGGAATGCAGCAATGGCGAAAATAAAATCCCTGTTTTCCAGGAAGGAAACCTGGAAGATAAACGGTGACCCCACAGAGGGAGCACTCCTGGTCGCAGCGGAAAAAGCAGGACTTTCAAGGGAGGCCCTGGATAAGGTTTACTTAAGGATTGATGAGCTGCCGTTTGATTCAGACAGAAAATGCATGTCGGTTATCTGCGGAACCCAGAAGGGGGAAAGGCTGGTATTCACAAAAGGAGCTCCTGACATGATAATGGATAAGTGTAACAGGATATATGGTTCCCATGGAATTACCGAATTGAGTGCAGGTATGAAAAAGGATATCCTTAAGGTGAATGATTCCATGGCAGCAGACGCTTTGAGAGTACTGGCCGTAGCTTACAAGCAGCTGAATACAGGGTCACTGTTCAGGAATGAAATTGAAAAGGACCTTATATTTGTGGGGCTTATCGGAATGATTGACCCTCCAAGGAGGGAGGCCATAGAAGCGGTACAAAAATGCAAAATGGCCGGAATAAAGCCTGTCATGATTACCGGTGATCATAAGATTACTGCGATGGCTGTAGGCAGGGAACTTAATATCTACGAAGCGGGAAACAAGGTCCTTACCGGCTCCGAGCTGGAGGGCATGAATGAAGCAAGGCTGATGAGAATGGCCAATGATGTTTCGATATATGCAAGAGTATCGCCAAAGCACAAGCTGATGATAGTAAGGGTTCTCAAAAGGCTTGGACATATTGTTGCCATGACAGGGGATGGGGTCAATGATGCACCTGCCATAAAAGAGGCGGATATAGGCGTATCAATGGGTGTGACCGGGACCGATGTGACAAAGGAAGCCTCTTCCATGATACTGCTGGATGATAATTTCGCTACAATTGTTGCTGCAGTTGAAGAGGGAAGGGTCATATACAACAACATCAGGAAGTTTATCAGGTATATGCTTGCCTGCAATATTGGAGAAGTGCTGACAATGTTCCTTGGTATGCTTATCGGCCTGCCGCTGCCTCTTCTGCCAATTCAGATCCTGTGGGTGAATCTGGTTACCGATGGTCTGCCTGCGATAGCCCTGGGCCTGGATCCGCCTGAAAAGGATGTAATGATGAGGCCGCCCAGGGGAATGAAGGAGAATGTATTTTCACACGGCATGCTGTCAGTTATTCTCTTCAGGGGTATTCTGATAGGATTAAGTACTCTTGCCGTTTTTACCAGCATACTATATTTCACAGGTGATGTAAATGCCTCAAGGACGGGAGCGTTTATTACACTTGTAGTGACACAGCTGATACATGTTTTTGAATGCAAGTCAGAGAGAAAAACCATATTTGAAATTCCCATATTTAATAACATGCCGCTTGTTCTGGCCGTTGTATGCTCGCTGGTTATGCTTCTCGGCGTTATTTATATCCCTCCGCTGCAGGAGGTCTTCAAGACGGCTCCGGTGGGGTTGAACGAATGGACCCTGATTGCCGGCTTCACTGCACTTGGACCTGTATTGGCCAGCTTCTTCAGAGTTGGAAGAAAATGACTTATGTGGGATATACAAGCCTTTTCGGTTGCCAAAAAGTACATATTATGGTAATATACTATTTATTTGTTAATCGGAGGTGTAGTTGTGCATAAGATAAAAACCCGTTTAAGTTATTTGGTTTTGCCCGTAATACTGGTTTTGCTGTATATATGCTCTTCAACGGTATTTGCCGATCAGGCAAGTGAAAAGGAGATTTTTGATAAGGGGTACTCCTTATCCAAGCTTGGAATGTATGAGGATGCATTGAAGCAATTTGACCTTCTCATCCAGATGAACCCGAAAGGAGTAAGTGGATACTATGGCAAGGGTAATGTATACATGGATCAGAAGAAATATGAAGAGGCTCTTGCAATGTTTCAAAAGTCTGTAGAAGTGGATCCCAAATTTATATATGGACACAACAATATTGGAGAACCTTAAGAAATTTGATGAGGCATTGAAAGCTTTTGACAAGGCGATAGAACTGGATGGCAAATTTGTAAATGCATATGTGAACAAGGTTATAATATTCTATAATACAAATAAACCCCAGGAGTGCCTTGATACGGCAAACACAGCTCTTGCAATGGATCCTGACAACATATTGTTGAATATTGACAAAGGATGGGCTTTAAGAAATTTAAATAAATATGGGGAAGCCTTGCTTGTTTATGACAAGCTGATCACATTAAATCCCAAAGATGCGGGTTCATATGGAAATAAGGCTGTTTGCCTGTACTTCCTGAAGAGATATGATGAAGCACTAGCATCAGTGGAAAGGGCATTGGAATTAGAATATAAGAACAGTTATGCTCATACTTTTAAGGGCCTTATATTGAGGGCTCAAGGAAAATCCGACTAAGCCATGAAGGTATTTAATGGCATATCGAACATTGACGAAAGCTATCCGTACCAATACTATGGAAAAGCACTTGTCTACAGTGATGCGAAAAATGTTGAGGAAGCAGTAAAGAACCTGAAGAAATATCTGGAACTGGATAAGAAAGGTTCAAAGAGTATAATTAAGAATGAAAGCGGGTTTGAAAAAATTAAGGATACTCCCCAGTTTATAAGGCTTGTGGCGCCCGGCGTTAAAGTTGACGGCAAAACACTGGAATTTGAAGTGCCGCCAACAGAGATACAGGGAAGGATACTTCTTCCCGTGAGGGCCATACTTGAATCACTTGGTGCTGAGGTCAAATGGGATCCCGATACAAAGACCGCAACTGCTACAAAGGGCAGCATAAAAGTTACTCTGACGCTTGACAGCAAGGAAGCAACGGTAAACGGGGAAAAAGTGACGCTTGATGTCGCTGCCGTTGAAAAGGACGGCAGGATACTTGTACCTGCGAGGTTTATTGCGCAAAGCCTCGGGGCCAAGGTTGACTGGGACGTGGATACCGAAACTGCGGTAATCACAAGCGCAAAATAAGTGAATATGTAAAAAGCATGTGTGGATAAAGAAGCCTCACAGCCTCACATGCTTTTTCAAGCGGATGGGATCATATTCTCCGCATCTTTATTTCATAAGCTACAGCGTGATAAAAGAATACCGGAATTGTCGTCAATCGACAGCAGCTCCGGTACTTTTTTTTGTTTGCGGTTGTCTTAATACGGGCATCAGGCTTCGGAAGGTTACCGCGGCAAGAACTACCGCTCCTCCTGCCAATGCCCATGATCCCGGGACTTCTCCCACGGCAAGAAGAACCCATACAGGGTTGAGAATAGGTTCTATCACCGGTATCAGTATACCTTCAAGTGCAGTAACGTTCTTCATTGCCTTTGTGTAAAAGATATAGGCAAGGCCCAGCTGAAAAACCCCCAGCAGGGTCAAGCCAAGCCAACCTCTTGCATCCGGAGCGGATTGGAACATAAATGGAAGGCCAATGAGAGCGGCCAGTATATTTCCGAGCAGTATGGATTCCAGTGATGATCCGTCCTTCTGCATGCGGATGAATATTGCGAGCCATGCAAAGCTCACGCCGCTCAGTATTGCTATCAGATTGCCCGCCAATCCCTGCGGCGTAAGGCCGTCTATAAAAAAGAGGAACATGCCCCCCAGCACTAAAAAGACTGTAAGCCAATCGAGCTTTGTGCATTTTTCCTTCAAAAGCCATGCTCCTATCAGCGCAACATAAATGGGAGCGGTATACTGCAGCAGGATTGCATTGGAGGCAGTCGTCAGCTTGTTTGCCGTAACAAATAGTGTAACCGTTGCAGCATAAGCGACCGCGCCGCCTATCTGGGGAAATGACCAGTTGAATTTCGGGCGGCGTATCACTGCCAGAAGTAAAACCGATGCGATAGCACTGCGCATGCCTGCAATGGCAACGGGATTCCAGTTGACCATTTTTATGAGAAGGCCGCCGAGACTCCACAAGACGGCTGTTATAACGAGAAACAATATTGAAACGTGGCGTGAACTCTTGGAATGATTATCTAAAAGGGCATTCACCGTAGAAGGTCACCTCCGGAGCATCTGCTTAAATTATTTGACCTTTAACATTATAACAAAGGTATAAGGGAAAAGCACGTAAAAAAGATATAAATTCCATATGATTTATTTTTGCACGGGGTTATGATATTATGGAGACCGGACTGTAAATAATGAAAGTATTCGAGAAAAATATCTTTGAATTTTGACTGTCAACGGAGTGTATATGAACAGAAAAATAATCTGGTGGGTTTTGATAATCATTTGGTGTTCATTTATATTTTACCAGTCCGGCAAGCCGGCTGTAGAATCCAGTAAGTCAAGCATGTATATAGTTTCATGTATGAACAGCATACTCGGAAGTGTAATAGGGCCCGGAAATTTTGAAGTGACGGAAACTCCCATCCGTAAAACCGCGCATGTAATGGAATACCTTGTCCTGGGTATGCTGCTGTTCAACGGCTTCATCAGGGATGGGCAGATAAGGAGGACTTTCGGGTTTTCTGCCGGAACCGGTATACTCTATGCCATAACTGATGAAGTGCACCAGCACTTTGTCCCGGGAAGGGCAATGAGGGCTTTTGATGTACTTATTGACACTATAGGAGTATTTTTGGGAATTATGCTTGTTTATGGCATATACAAGCGCAAAAATAAGGCTGTAAGCTAGAATTCATCGGTTTTCGCACAATTTCATCTCTTTATGGCAAAATCCGTGAAGTAAAATTGACCTTGAAAACAAAAATAAAAAAATATATAATGAATTAGCGTTGCTTGTATACTGCTTTCAGGACTGCTTTTATAAGTCTCCGGGGTGTATGCACGACTGGTGTATTCAAAAATTTTTACAATTTGTTCACAATTTATTAAAATGTATTATTCATAATATAAGATGCACTAATACTGTATGCACTTGATTTTGATGCAAGGTATCATACAATTTCGCGCTGAAATATCTTATATCCATATTGTAATCATTTTCTGAAAATTATTTTCAGCAGGGGGGAAAAAGATGATAGAAATACAAGGCTTAAGTAAGAGCTATGGCGCTATCAAGGCAGTAAAAAACCTGAGCTTTACTGTCGAGAAAGGCGAAATTCTGGGATTCCTTGGACCTAACGGTGCAGGTAAATCTACTACAATGAACATCATAACAGGCTTTATTCCATCCAGTGAAGGGACAGTACAGGTAAGCGGATATGACATCATGGAAAATCCTACGGAAGTGAAGAAACGCATAGGATATCTTCCGGAGCAGCCTCCGTTGTATATGGATATGACGGTAAGGGACTACCTGGACTTTGTAAGTGATTTGAAGCTTGTGGACAGGAAAAAGAAGAAAAGCCAGATGGATGATATAATGGAACTGGTTAAAATAACCGACCACAGGAACAGACTTGTTAAAAACCTTTCCAAAGGGTACAAGCAGAGGGTGGGACTTGCCCAGGCACTGATAGGAAGCCCTGATGTGCTTATACTTGATGAGCCTACAGTCGGACTTGATCCGAAACAGATAATTGAAATCAGGAAGCTCATCAAGGCTCTGGGAAAAGAACATACCATAATACTCAGCTCGCATATACTCCCGGAGGTAAGCGCGGTTTGTGAAAGAGTTGTTATTATAAATAAAGGGGAGATTGCAGCTGTTGATACTCCTGAAAACCTGTCCAAAGGATTCTCCAGTGCTTCCAGGCTTTCTGTGACGGTTGCAGGGCCTAAGAGTTCTGTCATGGGTCACATACAGGGAATTTACGGAATCAAATATGTAGATGTGAACGTTGAAAAGGAAAAGGATGTAATCAACTATATTGTAGAGTCTGACAGGGATATAGATATCAGGCGTCCGCTGTTCTTTGCAATGGCAAAAGCCGGCTATCCCATCATTGAGTTAAAATCACTGGATATGACTCTGGAAGACATCTTTCTGCAGCTGGTAACCGATGAAAAGGGGGTTGAGCAGTAATGTTACCTATATTTAAAAGAGAGTTCAAGGCATATTTTTATTCGCCAATGGCTTATGTGCTGATTGGTTTGTACACATTCCTGTCCTCGATATTTTTTACACAGAACCTTTTCGGACAATCTGCGGATTTTAACGGCAATTTGTCAACAATGGGTTTTTTGCTTATGTTTATTGTACCGATTCTTACAATGAGAATTCTGGCTGAAGACAGGAAAAACGGAACGGAAGTTCTGCTTGTTACTTCACCTTCAAGCCTTACAGGTATTGTTATGGGTAAATTTCTTTCAGTACTTGCGGTTTTCGGTGTTATGACCGCTATAACCTTCCTGTACCCTCTTATACTTTCCGGGTTTGGCAAACCTGCACTTGCGCAGCTTATAGGAGGATATGTCGGATTTATACTGCTGGGTGCAACCTTCATTTCCGTAGGTGTTTTTGCTTCATCTCTCACGGAAAACCAGGTGATAGCTGCAGTTATCGGGTTCGCCAGCCTGCTCACAATGTGGATAATAGATTTTGTTTCCAGATTGACCGGCGGATGGGTAGCAAAGGTGCTTAACTGGTTCTCCCTGCTTTCAAGGTACGATGATTTTAACAGGGGAATTTTGAACTTAAGTGCCATTCTTTATTATTTAAGCTTTATCTTCGTTTTTATTTTCCTAACAATTAGAGTTATAGAAAAAAGACGCTGGAGTCAGGGGTGATATGGATGAATAATATAAAAACCTTTTTTAAGAAATTGTTTAACAGCAGGAGCTTGAAGTACGGTTCCAATTCAATCATACTTACGGCAGTGGTTGTGGCGATTGCCGTGATAATAAACGTCCTGGTTGTTACAATGCCTGATAAGCTGGGAATGGCGCCTCTTAAACTGGACTTGACGTCTAACAAGCTTTATTCTGTGGGGGACACAACCAAGGATATTCTGAAGAGCCTGCAAAAGGATGTAACCATATACGGAATGTTTGACGACGGTGCTGTTGACAAGGACTACAAGGATGTAACCGATCTTTTGTCACAGTACAAAAAGTATGCGCACATAAAAGTTGAATATGTGGATCCGGATAAAAATCCCGGCTTCATAAAGAAGATAGACCCGGACAATCTCAAGAGCATAAGCAAGAACGACTTTGTAGTCATAAGCGGAAAGAAACTCCGCAAGCTGTCATATTATGACCTGTTCCAGACACAGATGGATCAGCAAAGCTTCCAGCAGTATAAAACAGGTTCAAACGCTGAGCAAAGCTTTACCGGCGCTATCAAATATGTAACCTCCGATGTGACACCTGCCGTATACTTTATAGAAGGTCATGAAGAGAGAAAAGTGGACAGCGATTATAAGACCGTAAAAGATTATCTTGAAAGAAACAATTATGATGTTAAATCCTTAAACCTCACTACTGAGGCAAAAATTCCTGATGATGCCGAGATTATTATCGTGGCATCACCAAAGAAGGATTTGACAACCTCTGAAAAGGACAAACTCAATCAATTCCTGGGCAATGGCGGAAAAGCGGTGTTCCTGTTTGATTCATTGGAAGCAAATCCAAACTTTGCACAGTTTGAGGATGTATTGAAGAACTTTAATGTTTCACTCAATTATGACAAGGTAAAAGAGAGCGATACGAAGAGATTCGTACCTCCGAACAAATATTACGACATACTTCCGGATTTACAGCAGAACTCCATAAATTCCGGTCTGGATCCAAACATTATAATGCCGGTTTCAAGAAGCTTGAACGTGCTCAAGAACCAGAAGGAGTATATTACTGTTACCTCCATGATGAAGACCAGTGCAAAAGCCGTAGGGGAGCAAATAGACAAATCGAAGAAGGACATTACAGGACCGTTGGACCTTGCTATTTCTGTTGAGAACAATGGCGGAGCAAAGCCTTCAAAGATAATTGTAATAGGTAACAGTTCCTTTATTACCGATGCGGCAATGAATCAGTATCAAAGGTATTCCGTAAATGGAATGTATTTCTTCCTTAATTCATTGAGCTGGATGCAGGACAAAAAGGATGACGTGCTGATTGCGCCTAAGAATTTTGACAACAGAACGCTTACAATTACACAGAATCAGGCTGCTTACACAGCTATTGCAGTTGTAATACTTCTTCCGCTCATAATCCTTGGCTTTGGTACTTTTGTCTGGATGAGGAGGAGACATTTATGAGACTGTACAGGAATGCTATTATCCTTGCTGTGATATTAGCGCTTCTTGGGGGAGCATATGTGTATATAAGCAAAAAGCCGTCAAAGAGCACTTCCAAGGATACCGGAAAAAATACCATTAAAATAATGGAGCTTGACAGCAATAAGCTTAATGAAATTACCATAAATAACAGGGGCAGCAAATTTGTTTTTGTTAAAAAGGACAATGATTGGTCAGCCACTTATCCTGAGGGCTTTAAGGCAGATAAAGGCAAATTGGGTAGTATAGCCATTGACCTTTCCTCTCTTACGGCAGACAAGGTGATAGAGGAAAATGCGGCCGATCTTGCGCAATACGGCTTGAACAACCCTGTAGAGGTAACGGCGAAGCTGTCGGACGGGACGTCCAGAGTCATAGAAATCGGTGACCAGACACCTTCAAAGGGTGCATATTACGTAATGGAGAAAGGGACCAGCAAGGTATACACAATAAGCTCATATACCGGTGATATGCTGGCAGGCGACAAGAACAAAATAAGGGATATGACGTTGGTTTCCATCAAGCCTGAAGATGCTATAGGCTTTGCAATGGGCAGGGACGGACAAAAGGTTTTTTCTGCAAGGAAGGTTGATGCAAACAGCTGGAATCTGATTTACCCGATTGAGGGAAATGCAGCGCTGGACAAGCTGACACCCATGCTGAGCACTGTTTCTGCATTATCAGCAAAGGATTATATTGAAGATAATGCTGCAGACCTTGACAAATATGGACTGAAGAATCCCTCCTATACCCTGGAGGTTGAGACTGCGTCAGGCAAAACCGAGATACTTTTCGGGCATGAAAAGACAAGGGGCTCGGAAATATATGCGAAGCTCGGAACCGGCAACAGTGTATTTACTCTTGATGAGTCAAACTTTAACTTCCTGGACAAGCCTCTTAAGGAAATAATCGAAGTATTTGCCTATATTGTGAACATCCAGGATGTTTCAAAAATAGATGTGGATCTGGATGGCAAAACCACAACCTGCGGTATTGAAACTGACAAGGATGACAAAGACAAGGACAAATTCACCGTAAACGGCAAGGATGCGGCCATGAAGGACAGCAACGACAAGCAGTACTTCAGGACCTTCTACCAGGCACTGATAGGTGTGACCTTGAGTGAAATAGAACCGCAGGGAAAACCTTCAGGCAAAGCCGATATAACCTTCACATACTACCTGAAGAAAGATCCGGGTACAATGAAGGTGGAGTTCGTACCAAAGGATAACAAGTATTACTACGTTGTCAGAAATGGAAAATACAGCGGTATAATTGTGGAAAAGAGTAAATTCGATGAAAAAGACGGTGTAAGGGACTCCTTTAAGAAGTTGATGGATGCTGTTGCAGCAGGTAAGTAGGAATCAGACAAAGATTAAGATGAAACATTGTAAGTTTATGAAGGCGGGGATTTTAATAATCCTCGCTTTTTGTTGCCTTTAATTAATGTAATTTGAATGCAAACTCCCACATAAAATTATAGTAAATTCATACGGGAGCTGTTTTGGACAATGGAAGAAGTGAAGAATATCATAAAAGTGGCAAGCATATATGTTGCCACCATTGTCGGTGCGGGATTTGCATCAGGACAGGAAATAATGCAGTTTTTCTCAACATATTATGAGGGCGGCTTCTACGGAATAATATTCGCCGGATTCCTGTTTTCGGTAATAGGTTGCATGGTATTGAACAAGGTGTACACTGAAAGAATCAAAAACTATGATGAATTCCTGTTCCCCATGGTGGGCTGGTTCGCCGGACGGATCATGGAAGTGGTGGTTTCATTGTTTATGGTATCCCTTTTCTGCATTATGATTGCAGGTGGAGGAAATATTTTGAGCAGCAAACTGGAAATAGGCTTTTCACAGGGTGTGATCATAATGGCGCTAATATGTATGCTCATAATCTCGGCAGATATAAAAGGGGTGGTTATGGCAAGCACCCTGGTAACTCCTGTTCTCATAGCAGGCATTATAGGAGTAGGAGCATATATAATAGTTTTTAAAGATACTTCTGCTTTCAATGCTGCCGCAGTCTTAAACAAGCTGACGGGAAACTGGCTGTTTTCATCACTTGTTTATGTAAGTTACAACAGTATAATGTCCATAGTGGTCATGTGCAGTCTTCTTCCGTATCTGAAGACCCGGAGGGTAGGAGCAGCCGGGGGTATACTGGGAGGATTCGTGCTGTGCCTTATAGCGATCATTCTTAATACCGCAATATTCACAGCATACCCCGAGGCTCAATCACAGCAGCTACCGGTCCTTAACATTGTAGAAAAGTACAGTATTATCGTGAGTAATTTTTATTCCATAATCCTTTTCCTTGCAATGGTGATATCCGCCGCGACTTCCGGATACTGTTTCATAGAACGGGTAAGCAGTAAAACCGGGATGAACATCAAACTGGCGGCAGCGGTTACATGTGCACTGGCGGTACCGTTATCGAGCTATGGTTTTGCAGGGCTGATTGCTGCAATATATCCGGTATTCGGATACATCGGGATGTTTATGATATTTGTAATAATTGTGAATGGACTAAGATCAAGCCAATAAAGCAGAAGTCAGTTTTTACAGGAAAGCAATTTTATGTTGTTTTTACAAACTGGTGAAAAAAATCTTCCCTTATGATAAAATAAGTATGAAATACCACCTGGTACAAAAGTTTACATAAGACAAATATGAGGTGAAAACAAGTGGAGATTCCTGAGCAAAAAACAAATCCAGCTCTGACCGGGCCAAAATCGAGCATAATTGTGTTTTCGCTGCTGCTTGTTTTGGTGGTTGGATTAGCGGGCTTTGTATATTTCAAGAGCCAGGACGTGGATATAAGAAGCATAAACGTAAAGGATCTGGTGAAGCGGGGATTTACTTCATACAGGCAGGAGGCCTACAGCCAGAAACTGTCTGAGATTGCATACGATCCTAAAGAGTGGCTGTCAATAAATACATACAAAGGGCAGATCATCAAAGCTACAAAGGAAGGCTTGTCGGGACTTGACAAAAGCGGTGCCGAGTTGTGGAAAATTCCGGCAGGTGCCATCAATCCCATGATCAAGACAGCAGGGCAGTATATGCTGTTGGCGGATATGGGAAACAAGGACTTTTACATAATTGAAGGAAAAGAAATAAAATGGAATAAAAAAACCGACGGTAATATAATTAACATAGACATCAGTGAGGGCGGGCACGTATCCGTCATCAAAGAAGCTAAAGGCTATAAGGGAGTAGTTACCGTATACAACCTTCAGGGCAATGAATTTTTCTCCCGGAGCGTTGCTGAACGCTATCCTGTGTCAAGCAGGGTGTCACCTTTCGGTAAACAGGTTACAATTTACAGCATGGACGTATCGGGAATAAGGGTCAATTCTGCTCTGGAATTTACGGATATGCTTGGCAAACCGTTATCCGGCAAGTACTCAAAGGATGACAATATCTTTCCGTCCATATGGTATTTAAATGACTCATATATTGCTGCTGTGGGTGATTCGGGAATTGTATGCCTGGATAAGAACGGTAATGAAAAATGGAACAGGGACTTCGATGGGATGAAGGTATGCAGTTCGGGAATAGTACCGGGGAAATATATTGTTGCCGCAGTGAGTGACAACAACCAGTCTCCGGTTTTCAGCGGGGGCAGCAGTGAGGTCAGAATATTAAACATGTCTGGGCAGCAGAACGGAACCTTCCAGACAGAGGGAGAAGTAAGAAACCTGGCGGTGCAAAACGACACAATAGCTGTGAACACGGGCAGAGAAGTTAATTTTGTAAATATGAAGGGAAAACAGGTAGGGAAATATATACCCAGGACAGAGGCATTAAAAGTGTTTTTTCTGGACCGGCAGGAGGCTGCCGTACTGACCAGGAACAGTGTTGACATAGTCAAGGTGTTTTAAGACAAACGGGGGTGTTATAATTGTTGAACTGGAGTGATTTTATAGTTGTTGGAATCATACTGGTATTTGGGATAATAGGCTTGTCAAAAGGATTCATCTATTCGATGTTCAAGCTTGCATCGTTTTTTGTATCAATAATCGTTTCCATAAAGTGCTACCCTCTGGTTGCCAATATCCTGATGAAAACTGCATTGTATACCAATATTAAGGCTTCAATCCTCAAAAACCTGCTAAGACAGCAGCAAACCCAGGCACCTGGAGTCAACAGCCAGGTTAAACAGGCTGCTGCAGATACGGTTATCAACAATCTCCAGCTTCCAGGCTTTGTCAAGGAAAGCCTGAGAGGGACACTGGTAAATCAAATGCCGGATGTGTTCAAGCTTTTCGACATGAACAGGATAATGGATGCCATAAGCGGGGAGCTGGCCAAGCTGGTTATTGATATCATAAGCCTCGTACTTTTATATATACTGATACGGATAGCTCTGGTATTTGTGAGGTTCATCCTCCAGGGTCTGGCGAAGCTTCCGCTGTTCAAGCAGGTTGACAAGCTGGGCGGATTTGCCTTCGGTGCCGTGGAAGGATTGCTGACAATATATATAGTATTGGCAGTATTGATGCTTTTCAATACTTCACCAACGTTCAAACCTTTTTTCGATGCAGTAGACAATTCCATTGTTGCCAAATTCTTTTATCAAAACAATTTCATTATTGACTGGATGTTCCCGAAAGGGAGGATAGTCTAATGTGAAAGGCTTTGGCCTTGAAAATTAACGAAAACAATAAAAGCTTTTTTGATTTATTCACGAATTATGCTTTTTTGTTAAAGTACTGGACTTTTTCAGTGTAAAAGTAGTAAAATAACCTTAAAATATAATAGCCGGGGAAGCCCGGCTATTGTTATAGGGATTGGTTAAAACTACAGCATGTCGGACTTTTTGCCGGACTTAAGATTAATTTCCAAATAAATCATGACGACTGTAATGGTTATTACTTAAATAACTATCGGGTATTTATAGAAAGCGGGGTTTTGAATATGAGAAGTGATATCGTGAAAAAAGGTATAGAAAGAGCGCCGCACAGGTCGCTTTTTAAAGCAATGGGATATACTGATGAGGAAATCCGAAGACCGTTGATAGGTGTAGCGAATGCTAAAAATGAAATTATTCCCGGACATATTCACCTGGATAAAATTACTGAGGCTGTAAAAGCAGGAATAAGAATGGCCGGAGGCACACCTGTAGAGTTCGGCGCAATAGGTGTATGCGACGGAATTGCGATGGGACATTTGGGTATGAAATACTCACTTGCCTCAAGAGAGCTGATAGCGGACTCGTGCGAGGCAATGGGAATGGCTCACAGTTTTGACGGGATGGTGTTTATACCCAACTGCGACAAAATAGTTCCAGGAATGCTGATGGCCCTTGCAAGAATAAACGTACCGTCGATTGTAGTCAGCGGCGGACCAATGCTTTCAATAAAAAGGAACGGAAAGCAGCTTGACTTGAACAGCGTGTTTGAAGCGGTCGGCTCATTCAAGGCAGGAACAATTACGGAAGAGGAAGTATGTGAATACGAAGACCATGCATGTCCGGGCTGCGGTTCATGTTCAGGTATGTTTACCGCCAATTCCATGAACTGTCTGACTGAGGTGTTGGGATTAGGACTTCCGGGTAATGGCACCATACCGGCGGTGTACGCAGAAAGAATCCGGCTGGCAAAAATGGCCGGTATGAAAGTCATGGAGCTGGTTGAAAAGGATATAAAGCCTTCGGATATACTGACTTATGAAGCCTTTGAAAATGCTCTTGTGGTTGATATGGCACTTGGATGCTCTACCAATTCCGTGCTCCATCTGCCGGCAATAGCAAGCGAAGCGGGGGTTGAAATCAATCTGGATATTATAAATGAATTCAGCAGCAGGGTACCGAACCTTTGCCACCTTGCGCCTGCAGGAGAGCATCATATACAGGACCTCTACGCTGCCGGCGGTGTACAGGCGGTTATGAAGGAACTCACCAAAAAGAACCTGCTGCATCTTAACCTGATGACCGTCACAGGCGGAACTGTTGAGGAAAACATTGCAAAGGCGAAGGTTACAGACTATAGTGTAATAAAAAATATAGAGAATCCATACAGCACTACGGGTGGAATCGCGGTTTTAAGAGGGAACATCGCGCCCGACGGTGCAGTGGTAAAGCGCTCTGCGGTAGCACAGGAGATGCTTGTGCATAAGGGACCTGCAAGGGTGTTTGATTCGGAGGATGAGGCGATACAGGCCATATATAATGGAAAGATAGTCAAGGGAGATGTTATTTTTATCAGGTATGAGGGGCCAAAGGGCGGCCCGGGCATGCGTGAAATGCTCGGCCCGACTTCTGCAATTGCAGGGATGGGGCTTGACAAGGATGTTGCACTCATTACGGATGGGCGTTTTTCCGGAGCATCGAGGGGAGCATCCATCGGACATGTATCCCCGGAAGCCATGGAGGGAGGTCCTGTTGCAGCAGTCAGGGAGGGCGACATAATTTCTATAGACATTCCGAATGGTAAATTGAATGCAGAGGTTTCGGATGAAGAAATTAAGAGAAGGATGTCGGAATGGGAGGCACCGGTGCCAAAGATAACCAAGGGCTACCTTGGAAGGTATGCAAAGCTTGTTTCATCGGCAAGCACGGGAGCGATATTGAAGAATTAAAACCGTTTGCTGTAAATTTATTCAAAATGCAGTTTCTATGCAAGGAGGTATTAAAATGAAATTGAGCGGTGCGGAAATTTTTGTTGAGTGTCTCAAGGAGCAGGGAGTTGACACAGTATTCGGCTTCCCGGGCGGAGCGGTTTTATATATATATGATGCATTGTACAAAGCAAGAAATGAAATAAAGCACATACTGACTTCTCACGAACAGGGGGCTTCACATGCGGCGGACGGCTATGCCAGAGCTACGGGGAAAGTCGGAGTGTGTATTGCCACATCCGGTCCCGGCGCGACCAACCTGGTAACAGGAATTGCGACTGCATATATGGACTCGGTGCCGATGGTAGCTTTTACAGGCCAGGTCACAACAGCGCTGCTGGGAAAAGATTCTTTCCAGGAGGTTGATATTACCGGTATAACCATGCCTATAACAAAACATAATTATATAGTAAAGGATGTAACAAAGCTTGCAGATGTTATAAGGGAAGCCTTCATTGTGGCAAAAGAGGGAAGGCCGGGGCCTGTTCTTGTGGATATATGCAAGGATGTCACAGCCGCATATACCGAATTTGAACACAAACCGCTGAAAAAGCCACAGGATATTCCGATGGGTGTAAGTGAGTCGGAAATTGATGAAGCTGCAGACGCGATAAACAACGCAAAAAGGCCCATTATTCTGGCGGGCGGAGGAGTATCCATAGCAGGGGCAAGCAGCGAAGTGGCGGCAATGGCTGAAAAATCCGGCATACCCGTAACCACTACATTGATGGGCCTGGGTGCATTTCCGGGCAACCACGAGCTTTTTACCGGACTTGTAGGGATGCATGGGACTAAAACCTCCAATATGGCGGTATCGGATTCCGATTTGTTCATAGCCATAGGAGCCAGATTCAGCGACAGGGTTATCAGCAATGTTCGTAATTTTGCTCCAAATGCCAAAATCATGCATATTGACATAGATCCCGCCGAAATAGGAAAAAACCTAGTAGTGCATTATCCATTGGTGGGAAATATAAAAAAGATATTGAAGCATCTGAACGCGAAGATAGATAAGAGGGAAAACGAAGAGTGGAACGCGAAAATAAGGGAATGGAAGGAAACCTATCCCCTTAAATACCCGCAGGACAATGTATTAAGGCCTCATTACATTGTTGAAAGAATATATGAGCTTACCAGGGGTGATGCGCTGATCACTACTGAGGTTGGACAGAACCAGATCTGGGCCGCGCAGTATTACAAATATACGATGCCAAGACAGTTTATCTCATCAGGCGGACTGGGAACCATGGGTTTTGGTTTGGGAGCATGCCTAGGAGCACAGCTTGGAAGGCCGGATAAGAAGGTTATCAATGTGGCAGGTGACGGAAGCTTCAGAATGAACTGTACAGAGCTGGCAACCGCGGTCGAATACAAGCTTCCGGTGATTGTGGCGCTTCTCAATAATCATGTCCTGGGAATGGTAAGACAGTGGCAGGAATTATTCTATGACGGCAGATATTCGGCGACCACCATCGACAGGGGAACTGATTTTGTGGCTCTTGCGGAAGCCTTCGGTGCCACAGGCATAAATGTTAAAAAACCGGAAGAAGTGGACGCCGCCATATTGAAAGCTCTGGCTTCAAAGGATAAGCCGGTACTCATTAACTTTGAAATAGACAAGGATGACAAGGTATTTCCAATTGTGCCTCCCGGTGCGCCCATAAATGAATTAATACTGGAATAATATTTGGCGATTGGCTGTTGGCTGTTGGCCGACAGCCAACAGATGATGGCTGATGGAAATTGAAAATGTGTGGATGCAGAACTAATGCCGGCATGTATGAATGTATGAAATAAATGCCTTGACTTTTAATAGGAATTGTGTTAAATTATTTATTGCTTCGTCGATAAGGTTCTTTTTTTTTATGGAGAAAAATATTAAACTTACTTATATAGCTAAAAAGCTAGGGGCTGGAGGTGTTAGAAATGAGAGTTAAAATTACACTGGCATGTTCGGAATGCAAGCAGAGAAACTACAACACTATGAAAAACAAAAAAAACGATCCTGAAAGACTGGAAATGAAAAAGTACTGCAGGTTCTGCCGCAAGCAAACCGATCACAAGGAAACAAAATAGTTTATATCAGTATGAAGTATCTCTACAAATTTTTTAAACGGGGATGTTTATATGGCTGAAGGTACAAATGTTTCAAAGGTTGATAATGCTCGCAGGAATTTTACCAGATTCTTCAGAGAAGTAAGGAGCGAGCTGAAAAAAGTTATATGGCCGAACAGGGAGCAGCTTACAAACAACACAGTCACTGTTTTGATGGCGTGCCTTCTCATAGGTGCCATTATATGGATATTTGACTTTTTGCTTCTTAAGGTGAGCGAGATAGTTTTCATAAGGTAATGAAGGAGGACATTTGACAAATGTTCCAGGAAGATGTGTCTGATAATGTAAAATGGTATGTAGTACATACCTATTCGGGCTATGAAAATAAAGTTAAGGCTAACCTTGAGAAGATTGTTGAAAACAGGAACATGCAGGACTATATTCTGGATATCGTTGTTCCGATGGAAGAACAGATCGAAATCAAAGATGGTAAAAAGAAAGCCACTTTGAGGAAGGTTTTCCCCGGGTATGTCCTGGTTAAGATGATAATGACTGATGAATCCTGGTATGTTATCAGAAATACCAGGGGAGTTACCGGATTTGTAGGTCCGGGATCGAAGCCCGTTCCTTTGACCGACGATGAAGTGAAGACAGTGGGAGTCGAGGAGTTTGCTCCTGTTGTAGATTACGAGGTTGGGGACAATGTGAGGGTGGTATCCGGTCCACTGGAAAACTTTATTGGAATAGTAGAAGAAATAAACATGGAGAAGAAGAAGGTAAGGGTTTCGGTATCCATGTTCGGCAGGGAAACCCCTGTAGAGCTTGAACTGGTACAGATTCAGAAGCTTTAATATTATTGATAGGTAATGCAATTAACCTATAGATTGACTATTGAATATGAAAACCGGATAACCCGCTTAGTACTTTATATTAAGCAGTTACGGTTTTCAGGAAAAATTGGGAGGTGGATTAAGCTATGGCAAAGAAAATTGCGGGCTATGTAAAACTTCAGATTCCTGCGGGGAAAGCGACTCCTGCTCCACCGGTTGGACCAGCCTTAGGACAGCATGGCGTAAATATTATGGGATTTTGTAAGGAGTTTAACGAAAGGACTGCAAAGGACGCAGGATTGATAATTCCTGTGGTCATAACAGTGTATGCTGACAGGTCTTTCTCTTTTATCACGAAAACTCCGCCGGCTTCCGTTTTATTGAAGAAGGCATGCAAGATAGAGAGTGGTTCCGGTAAGCCGAACAAGGAAAAGGTTGCTAAGATTTCCAAGGCAGAAGTCAGGAAAATAGCAGAACTGAAAATGCCTGACCTCAATGCTGCAAGCGTGGATGCTGCTGCAAGCATGATCGCCGGCACAGCCAGAAGCATGGGCATAGTAGTTGAAGATTAAGATTCAGATTGTAAATGTGGGAGGAAATTAAGTTTTCCGAAAAATTACCACGAAGGAGATGAATATCATGAAAAGAGGAAAGAAGTATTCAGAAAGCGCGAAGCTTGTTGATAGATTGAAGCTTTACGATCCTGCGGAAGCTCTCGACCTGGCACAAAAGACTGCCAAAGCAAAATTTGATGAAACTGTTGAAGCCCATATCAAACTGGGTGTAGACTCAAGACACGCAGACCAGCAGGTTAGAGGTGCAGTTGTTCTTCCGCACGGGACAGGAAAAAAAGTAAGAGTCCTTGTTTTTGCAAAAGGTGACAAGGCAAAGGAAGCAGAACAGGCTGGAGCAGAATTTGTTGGTGCAGAAGACCTGGTTGCAAAAATTCAGAATGAAAACTGGTTCGAGTTTGATGTGGTCGTTGCTACACCGGATATGATGGGTGTTGTAGGAAGACTTGGTAAAATACTTGGTCCCAAAGGCTTGATGCCGAACCCTAAAGCCGGTACCGTTACAATGGATGTGGCAAAGGCCATAGCAGATATTAAGGCCGGTAAAATCGAGTACAGGCTCGATAAGACCAATATCATACACTGCCCTATAGGCAAGGTTTCCTTTGGAACCGAAAAGCTCGGCGAGAACTTCCATACCCTTATGGACGCAATAGTCAAGGCAAAGCCTGCAGCAGCTAAAGGACAGTATTTGAAGAGTGTTGTGATATCATCCACTATGGGTCCTGGCATTAAGATAAACCAGCAAAAGGTAACCGAATAAAAATTTTATACTTTACAAAGTACATGTATTGTTGTAATATAATATATGTTTTATAAATGAAATTGCCACAGACAGTAGGTGCGTAAGCATAAAGAGCAATCTACCTACCGAGGCGGGATTAAAGGATGATTTTATCGTCCCCTCGTATGTCTGTGCGCACGAGGGGATTTTTATTTGGCCGGCAGCAAGTGAAGACAAAATTTTCGGGACCCGATCCCGAGTATATTTTTAAGGTGTTCATTATGGAAATTGTAATATGATTTTCTTAAAACAGAGGGAGGTGGAATAGTAATATGCCCAGTGAAAATACTCTTAAGCAGAAAAAGGAAGTTGTCAAAGAGATATCTGAAAAGATAAAATCAGCCAAGGCTTTAGTTTTTGCAGACTATAGAGGACTTACCGTAGAACAGGATACAGAACTCAGGAATGCTCTTAGAAAAGCTGGTGTAGATTACAAGGTAGTAAAAAATACTCTTACCAGGTTTGCAGCGAAAGAGAATAACCTTGGAGGACTGGATGAATTTCTGAACGGTCCTACTGCGATGGCACTAAGCGATTCAGACCCGGTAGCTCCGGCAAAAGTGCTGTCAGAATATGCAAAGAAGTTTGAAAAATTGGAATTAAAGGCAGGCGTGGTGGAAGGTAAGATAATAGATGCAGAAGGCATCAAGGCTCTTGCAGAACTGCCGCCGAGAGAAGTACTTATCGCAAAGGTACTTGGAGGATTCAATGCTCCTATATCAGGACTCGTGAACGTATTAAACGGAAACATAAGAGGTTTGGTAGTTGCTTTGAATGCTATTGCGGAACAAAAAGCACAAGCTTAAATTTACAGGTTAACTAATAAAAATAAAATAAAATTGTGGAGGTATATTATAATGGCTAGCGAAAAAGTTACAAAATTGATTGAGGACGTTAAGGCGTTGACAGTATTGGAATTATCAGAATTGGTAAAGGCTCTTGAAGAAGAATTTGGCGTATCGGCAGCAGCTCCTGTAGCGGTTGCAGCAGCTCCTGCAGCAGGTGCCGCAGCAGCAGCACCGGCAGAAGAAAAGACTGAATTCAATGTAATATTGAAGGACGTCGGCGCAGACAAGATAAAGGTTATTAAGGTTGTCAGGGAAATAACAGGACTTGGCTTGAAAGAAGCGAAGGATCTTGTTGATGGTGCTCCAAAGACAGTTAAAGAAAATGTTTCCAAGGATGAAGCTGCTTCCATCGAAGCAAAATTCAAGGAAGTTGGCGCTGGAGTAGAAATTAAATAATAAAGAACATAAAAAAAGAAGTTTCCGGTACCGGGAACTTCTTTTTTTATGTTCTTTATTATTGACAAGTTGAATTTACTATGTTATAATTATAAACTGCGTTATAATTTGAGACTGCTATACGGTTAACTATTATATATAAAAATATACCATGTTTTGATTATATCACAGGGGAATAAATAAGACAATAATTGTTAATAATATTTTAATGATTACTGCAATACCTAAAATTAGTATATGTATTTTAAAAAAAATTATACTTATGATGAACATACCAAATCGGTATTGAATAAAGCTTTAAATAGAACGAGTCGAAAGCTGTACATATTCATTCCGGAGGCACAACATATCCATTCCGGTTAAGTAACAAATATATTCTTATTCCATATATATTGCATGAAATCTTGCATTGTGGCTTGAAACATGCTAATTTCTCAAGTTATAGGATGTCAGGGTGCAACAGGTTTTTTGCATTATATATTTATATAGTTTACGATTTATGCATAAGCAAGGGAAACTGATTTCAAATAGTTGATTCATGCATTTCAACATTTGAAACCAGCTAGGATTAATCATAAATCATATAATATTTATGCATTAAGAAAAAGTCAAACTTATGAGGTGATATTTAATGGTACATCCCGTACGAGTAGGCAAGAATATCAGAATGAGCTACTCAAAAATTGATGAAGTTCTTGACATGCCAAATCTTATCGAGGTTCAGAAAAATTCTTATAAGTGGTTTTTAGAAGAAGGTTTAAGGGAAGTTTTCAGGGATGTTTCTCCGATTACCGATTATACAGGTAATTTAATACTGGAATTCATTGACTATTCTCTTGACGACACTCCGAAGTACAGTGTTGAGGAGTGTAAAGAGAGGGATACGACTTTCTCAGCCCCTTTAAAGGTAAAGGTGCGCCTCATCAACAAGGAGACCGGCGAAGTCAAGGAGCAGGAAATATTTATGGGCGATTTCCCGCTGATGACCGATAACGGTACCTTTATAATCAATGGTGCAGAAAGGGTTATAGTAAGCCAGCTTGTAAGGTCTCCAGGCATTTACTATTCCATGAAATTTGACAGGACAGGTAAAAAACTGTTTTCCAATACTGTTATTCCTAACAGGGGAGCCTGGCTTGAATACGAAACCGATTCCAATGACATACTTTCAGTCAGGATCGACAGGACAAGAAAGCTGCCTATTACTGTATTATTGAGGGCGCTGGGATACGGAACGGATCTGGAGATAACCCAGCTGCTCGGTGAAGATGAAAGGATCCTGGCTACAATCCAGAAGGATAATGCCAAAACTATAGATGAAGGTTTACTTGAAATATACAAAAGGTTGAGACCAGGTGAGCCGCCAACTGTTGACAGTGCACGGTCCCTTTTGAACAGCCTGTTTTTTGATCCCAAGAGATATGACCTCGCAAAGTTCGGAAGGTTCAAATTCAACAAGAAGCTTTCCATTGCCTCCAGAATTAACGGGCATAGAGCTGCCGAGACCATTGCAGATCCCCGGACCGGAGAGATCATTGCAGCCGAGGATGAATTCATCGACAGGAAGAAAGCTGCAATGATTCAGAATTCGGGAGTGAATTCCGTACACATAAATATAGAAGGTAAAAAAATAAAGATTATTGGAAACAATACCGTCGACATCAAGGCTTTTGTGGATTTTGACATAAGCAACATGGGAATAACCGAGAGGGTAAGGCTGGATATCCTTAAAAATATCCTCAATGAGAATAAGAGTGAGGAGGATATCAGAAAAGCAATTTCTGAAAATATAAACGAGCTGATACCGAAGTATATTACCATGGATGATATAATTTCTTCAATCAACTACATCATCCACCTCGGATACGGTGTCGGTACCGTGGATGATATTGACCATCTGGGAAACAGAAGACTGCGTTCTGTCGGCGAACTTCTCCAGAATCAGTTCAGAATCGGTCTGGCAAGGATGGAGAGGGTAGTCAGGGAAAGAATGACTATCCAGGACATAGATATTGTCACACCGCAGGCGTTAATCAACATAAGGCCTGTTGCAGCCGCTATTAAAGAATTTTTCGGAAGCAGCCAGCTGTCCCAGTTCATGGATCAGACCAATCCGCTTGCCGAGCTGACTCACAAGAGAAGGCTGAGTGCTCTGGGACCGGGTGGTTTGAGCAGGGAAAGGGCAGGGTTCGAAGTCCGTGACGTTCACCATTCGCACTATGGGCGCATGTGCCCCATAGAGACGCCTGAAGGCCCCAACATAGGTTTGATAGGTTCATTAAGTACTTATGCACGTATAAACGAATATGGGTTTATCGAGGCGCCATACAGAAGAGTTGACAAGGAAAAGGGAATAGTTACCGATGAAATCATATATCTTACCGCAGACCAGGAGGATGAATTCATAGTTGCCCAGGCAAATGAACCCCTGGATGAGGAAGGAAGGTTTATTGCAAAAAAAGTGGCTGCAAGGTACAAGGAAGAAATTCTTGAGGCTGAAACCGGCAGGATTGATTTTATGGATGTTTCACCAAAGCAGCTTGTTTCGGTAGCAACAGCCATGATTCCCTTCCTTGAGAACGATGATGCCAACCGTGCCTTGATGGGATCCAACATGCAGCGTCAGGCGGTTCCCCTGATAAAGGCCGATGCACCTATAATAGGTACAGGTATAGAATACAAGGCGGCCAGGGATTCGGGAGTCGTGGTACTTTCCAAAAATGCCGGCGTTGTTGAGAAGGTTTCCGCAAACGAGATTGTCATACGGACAAAGGAAGGCAGAAAGGATACTCATAAACTTCTTAAATATATGAGATCCAATCAGGGAACATGTATAAATCAGAGACCTATCGTAAGGAAGGGCGATATAATAGATGCCGGAGATGTTATTGCAGACGGTCCTTCGACCGATCAGGGCGAAATAGGGCTTGGCAAGAACATCCTTATAGGCTTTATGACCTGGGAGGGTTACAACTACGAGGATGCCATACTGATAAGTGAAAAGCTGGTAAGGGATGATGTATTCACATCAATCCATATAGAGGAATATGAAGCTGAAGCGAGGGATACCAAGCTTGGGCCTGAAGAAATAACCAGAGATATTCCGAATGTCAGTGAAGAGTCTTTGAAGGACCTTGATGACAGGGGAATAATCAGAATAGGTGCAGAAGTAAGATCAGGAGATATACTTGTAGGTAAGGTGACTCCTAAGGGAGAAACCGAACTTACTGCTGAAGAAAGACTATTAAGGGCAATTTTCGGTGAGAAGGCAAGGGAGGTAAGAGATACTTCCCTGCGTGTCCCGCACGGTGAGTCGGGTATAATTGTGGATGTGAAGGTATTCACAAGGGAAAATGGAGATGAACTGCCTCCCGGAGTCAACCAGCTGGTAAGAGTGTATATTGCCCAGAAGAGAAAAATATCCGTTGGTGACAAGATGGCTGGAAGACACGGTAACAAGGGTGTTATTTCCAGGATACTTCCGGAGGAGGATATGCCGTTCCTTCCGGACGGGACCCCGCTGGAGATAGTTCCGGGCACGATCGGGGTCGCGCCTTTCCTGATTG
>CALMWN010000574.1 GCA_937873555.1 uncultured Clostridia bacterium | reverse complement strand
ATAATTATGTCTGCAGGATTTTCATAACTGTCCCAGTTATCTGAAACCTGCAAGCGGAATTTATAGCCGTAATCGTATAAGAGTCCCCTCCAAAAATCATCCGGCAGCGATATATTGTACGCCAGGTTGCTCGATAGGCCGGTTATTGAAGAACCAGGTGCCGTTTGCCAGCTGCTGCCGTCATAATACACAAGTTTTGCACTCATTGAGTCTCCGTCGGAATCAACAGGGCGGATGCTGAATACAGGCTTTGAAGCTACCTGGTAATTGCCTGACAAAGGGGATAATATTGAACCTGAAGGGATGCTGTTGACTCTTACACTTGTGTATTTATCTGCCGATGCATTTCCAACAATATCATATGCGGTCATTTTTATCTGGTATGTGCCGGGTGTCGCATTCGCAGCGAAATCCATATAATATGTGCTTCCGCTTTGGATACCTGCCCCCTTGTCAACCCAGCCCTGGTTGTTAAAATTAGTCCAGAATTCTACCTTCTGTATATTATTTAGATCAGTGACATTATACGCATTGACTCTGAATGTTGATGTATTTGACTTTACTACCTGTGCACCATCCACAGAACCTATAACCGGTCCTGTCCTGTCAATTTTGACTACGCTTGCAGCATTGGCTGAATAGTTTCCTGCATTATCAACTGTTCGTGCGGTTATGGTTGTCTGCCCTTCGTTATATACGGAGAAAGAGCCGGTGTATGCTGTCCAGCCCAGTGTTGTTGCTCCGGACAGACTGTACTCGGTCCTTTTTACACCGCTCGTAGCATCGGTACCACCTGTTATAGTCACAGGTACACTTGCTGCATTTGTCCAGCCTGTATTATTGCTTATAGTTGGAGTTGTTGGCGCCACCCTATCTACTGTAACTAAAACTTGACCTGCAAACGTATAATTACCTGCATTGTCATATATATAAAAATGAGTTATATATAATCCATCTTCACTATTATGCTGGCTGGTATTTACGGTAAATTCCCATGTACCTCCACCGAGATTCGTTCCTATTGTATTGTTATACCAGTCTGCTGCCAGATCATCCTGCCCGTTGTAATTTGTCCATGTCGGAAAGCATACCCTGTTGACACCAGACACCGCATCCCCTACTCCAGTGACCCTTACTTTATAGCTTGTTGTTGTACAATAACTACCTGATACACTTAGCACTGAAGTATATGTCGGAGAGCCTCTGTCTACCTTTACCGTTGCTGATGCATTGGCAGAGTAATTTCCTGCATTATCAACAGTACGCGCAGTTATAGTCGTCTGACCTTCGTTTACTGCATAAACCGTACCCGTATATGTAGTCCAGCCTGATGTTGTTGCTCCCGAAAGCGAATATTCTGTTCTATTTACACCGCTTTCATAGTCAACGCCGCTTGTAATATTTACAGGTACATTCGCTGCATTAATCCAGCTCTGATTCGCTGATATACTTGGCGCTGTCGGCGGTATATTGTCCAGAGAGAAAGTATATGAGGATATGTTTGAAGCGTCTCCGTCATTATCCTGCAGCCATACATTCAAAGTATGCGTGCCGCTTGACACCCAGGAAACATTATATGAGGCCGAAATGTTCTGGGCTGATGTTGAACCTGTAATATTCCCGCTGACAGCAGTCGTATTGGCGCCATCTACATTGCAATATATTTTAGATATATTTCCAGGTACTAAATCCGTCATCCAGCCTGTGATAGATACATTGGAGTTAGATACCCCCATACTGAATGTGCCTGATGGGTTATATAAACCATAGGATATCGACTTTAGCCGTCTGGTCGGTGTTGACCCTGGTATCCAAGGGAACGAATTATAATAATCACTGCCTGGCCATGAATCATATCTAAACCCGTCTAAAGTAGATATATTTACAGTGCTGCCCGCTAATAGCTGGTTCACGCCTCCTACATAAACCGCTACCGTATAATCGGGATTAATAGCAGTCCAAAAGTACTGCGGCGCACTGCTAGGAAAAGTACTGGGATACCAGATATACTTAGAATAACTACCTATGCTCTGTGCATATCTGCCGTTATTGTTACTTATATAATATTCATCCAAATAGTATATTCTATTACTCTCTTTTACTTTAAATGCAAGACACGCTCCATCATCTAAGTTGTAATATAAACTTCTTGTACGGTCCAAATAATTATACGCATCTGCATAATAATATTCTGTCCACGGTGCTCCCCTGTTATCTGGATTATAATAAGCAGTCCAGTTATTCGGGGCGTATGGATAGTATATATCTGATGAGTAATGAAACTTTGCTGTATACCCCCCTTGTGAGTACCCATCCAATACACGATAATAGTAATTGCCTGACGTATCCACCTGATATGACCTTGTATTGTAAATTCCTACACCATTTCCATTCATTGCAGCAACAGTTGTATAAGTAAAAGTGTTAACATTAAAAGCTACTTTACGGGAATATCTACCTGAAGAATCACTATCAGTCCAATCATAATCTATCTCAAAATATAAATTTGTGCCATCAAACCATGAACTGGAGTACAACTTGTTCTGCAACCTATAAAATTTTGCTGCAGCACTGTAAGTCTGCCCTTGCGCAAAATTATAATCGGGAAACATTCTTATGACTCCTGGTGTAGGCGTAAAGTATAAATCTATTGTCATTTCCGGATATGCATAGAAAATATTTGTGCCGTAAGTAGGGTCGATTACCCTGACACCTGTTGATTCAAGTAAAAATGTCCTATTCTCATTTATAACTACAGCATGTGCTGATAGCTTAAATGAGAATATAACTGTTACCAACAGACATACAAATAATAACTTCTTCAACTACCTCACCATCCCCAACTTAAATGACCCTTCGTAATATTGCTCATACTCTCCATACTTAAACCATATACCATATTTAAATTCTTGCGATTCATCAAATGTTATCTTATCCCTGTTAACTTTCCTTCCTATAGTATCTATATTGAATGCTCTTATCCTGGTTGGAACTCTAATACTGTTTACTGTCAGGCCGAAATATTTGTGGTTGTCTACCAATTCCCCTACTTTATTGTCCTTTACTTCCTGTCTAAAATTATATTCATCATCGGACAAGCAGAGAATCTTATATTTATATCCTTCTTTTCCTATATAATCTTTAATGTTGCCTATGCTGAATGCAAATTTTTCGTTTGGATCCCTATTATCACCAACAGTGTTGAATGTAACGTTCATTTCCGGGCGTATGAAGTCCTCCGGTTTGTCCCCTGTTTCTTTGAACATCTCAAGCTTCAACATATTACTACCATCTTCTGCTTGTATATAATTTGTGAAAGGTTTCTTATAGGCCGGTGTTTGGCTGGCATCTATGACTT
>CALMWN010000573.1 GCA_937873555.1 uncultured Clostridia bacterium | reverse complement strand
CTCTCATATCACCAAGATTCACAACAATCCTTGAGTCAATCTGAAGGAAAGCTTTCATCTCATTACTTACATTCAAGGCTGTCAGTTGATCATACAGTTTGAAATTGTCGTCCCTGTCACTGTCCATAATTGCCTGTATCAGCTTTATAGCTCTTGCCAGCCCGTCGGGGTTTTCAACGGAATAAGCTTGTCCCAGAGTGAATTGCTGTGCATTCAATCCCTTTATGACCGGATACCCGTATTTCACACTTTTATCTGCAATATCTACTATATACCCGTCACTATCCATAAGGAGATTGTTACCCAGGCAAGGTACAATGCATACCGGATTTCTTTCTTCTATGTATATCGTTATCCTGCCTGGCAAAACGTACTGCACCCTTGCACTTTTTACATAAGAATAGTTTTTTACAATGCTTTTTTCCGCTTTTGTATTTCTTAGCCTTATTATGCCGCCAAGATCAGGTCCGATACACTTGAACCCGTTCCTACCTGTATAAATATCGGCTGTATTAATAATATCCCCGGACACATAGCGGGTATTTCCTTCAACTGTAACAGCTGTAATATTGAACAGGGGTGAAAATGCAAGCAGTACCAATGTAGCCGCAAGGAGCATGCTTAATATAATAAATCTTATCCAGTAATATCTTCTTTTAAACTTTTTTTTTGATTTGACAGTTCTATGGGATTTGGAACTGTATGCATTCTTATCGGCAGTTTGTTTGTTCAATGCTTCTTCCCCTCTGAGATCTGTACATGTAAAATTGAATTTAAGGCTATTCTTCCCTTCTGATTATTGCACCCAGCTGCTTCAAGCCTGATTCCATGTTTTCATAACCTCTGTCAATGTGCCTTGTACCATTTACTGTGGTTTCTCCATCTGCAGCAAGTCCTGCCAGTACCAAAGCAGCTCCTCCGCGCAAATCCCTTGCAAATACATTGGCGCCCATAAGTCTTTTGACTCCTTTAATAACAGCCAGACGGCCTTCCAGCTTTATATTCGCACCCATTCTCAATAGCTCTTCAACATGTTTGTATCTGTTCTCAAATACAGTTTCAACTACAATACTGGTTCCCCTTGCAACAGCAAGCATTGCAACCATCTGTGCCTGCATATCGGTGGGAAAACCCGGGTATGGCAGAGTCCTTATCAAATCTACAGCTCTTGGCCTTGTCGGGCCTGAAATGTGTAGGATGTTCCTTTTTAAATTTATCCTGCAACCACTTTCCCGAAGATTCGATATTATAGATCCTATGTGCTCCGGAATCACACTTTTTAAAATCAAATCTCCACCCGTAATACCTGCAGCTACCATATATGTACCTGCAACTATCCTGTCCGGGATTACACTGTGTTCCGTATATTTTAAAACCGTATTGTTTCCCTTTATTCTGATAACACTGGTTCCGGCACCTGTTATGTTTACGCCCAGACCAATGAGAAAGTTTTGAAGATCAAGTATTTCAGGTTCTTTCGCGGCATTTCTGACATATGTCTCTCCTTCAGCAAACACCGCAGCAAGCATGATATTTTCAGTAGCTCCGACGCTTGGATAATCCAGATGTATATCGCATCCCTTCAGCTTTTCTGCCTCACAGAAAATATTACCATGCTGTGCATCAAGTATCTTGGCACCCATGCTCCTTAAGGCTTTAAGATGAAGGTCAATAGGCCTCGGGCCTATTTCACACCCACCCGCGTATGTTATATTTTTGGCACTTTATTTGACTTTTTATTTTATAGGGCTTAATTTTTCAAAACCTATTTTATTTTATCATTTCGATGAAAATGTATCAATTATTTGAATAAAATCATTAGAAAGGTATGGGAAATACTAACTTGCTAAAATATTATATATAAATGCATGCCCCTGTGCTATAATTTAATGATAAAGGCCCGGAATACATTGTTATTTTTCATAGGAGCATATGATGAACTTAAGATTGATATTTACAGTTATAATTTCAAAGCTTTTGATAAGATTGTGCCGGATCACGAAATTCGGAGGTACAACACTTCCGGGCAAGGTAGCGAGAAAGATTTACCCCGGGGTGGTAAAGGCCATCACGAAAGATTTTAAAATCATAATGGTAACCGGTACAAACGGGAAAACTACAACCACCCGAATAATTGCACAGATATTCAAGGAAAACAATATCGATTTCATCACCAACCGGTCCGGCGCAAATCTTGTAAGCGGCGTCGTAACTACTTTTATCGATTCCGTTGATATCCGTGGCAGGTCCGGGGTATCCACTGCACTGATTGAGATTGACGAAGCGCCATTCAACGTCATGTCGGATCTCCTTGAGCCGGATATACTGGTTTTAACAAACTTTTTCAGAGACCAGCTGGATAGGTACGGTGAGCTTTA
>CALMWN010000572.1 GCA_937873555.1 uncultured Clostridia bacterium | reverse complement strand
AGATTTCTGCCTGTCTCGTGGGCTCGGAGATGTGTATAAGAGACAGGCCTTTCATTCCGTCCTCCCCCTGCCATATTACAGGTACATTTTCCGGAGGCAGCTTGAAACCCTTCCTGTATGGAACTTCGCCACTGTAATAACCCTTATCGAATTTCCTGTTTTTTGGAGATGTCATATTTACCGCATTACCTTTCCACTCCAACCCATATCCTAAAATATCTGACAGCATACGAAGCGACAGATAATAGTTCCCTTCCGACTTGAATTCTTCTATATCCAAGCTTAGCTTGAATTTATCAATATTTATCTTTTTCTCACTTATCTTGTATTCTATAACTACATCATCCTTGACTATTGTAAAGACATCATCCTTGAAACTTGCTGTCCCTCCTATTAATCTGGCAAAATCGCTTACTTCTATAAACGTGTTTCCCGCTCTATTAATAGTATTAAGTCTTCCTAAATGTAACTTACCATCCAATTTTATATCATCAGTATTTGCTACTGCGTAGATATACGTGAATGAAAGCAGTCCTATCACAATTAAAATTGTTATTGCTATTATAATCTTCTTAAGCATTGATACCCCTCCCATTAATAATTCCCATACATCTTAATAACGTTTACCTTCACTCCGGCAGCCTGCAGCTGGTCTATTATGCTGTTGATTGAATCTTCCTCATCAGCAGTAGGAGTTGTATCCCAGTGGAATATTATATTTACCGTCTGCGGCACATCTGCCTCGAAGGTTAAGGTTGGTGCCCTGTTGTCAATAAAAACCTTCAGGTAATCGGATTCTGCAGATTTCTCAAGAGCTTTGATTTCTGCATACAACGGGTTTGTATCAGCCGGCAGCTGCGTGATCGCTTCTTTGGTATAAACCTTGAAATAAAAATTACCCATCTCATTCACATCGGTAAGGAAGGTTATTTTATAATTGCTCAGATCCCTAACAGCTATTGCGCTGTCATTGTTTGTACCTACCACTATTTCTGTATTCGAGTCATACCCGCCCGGAGATTGTGTTATTGTCACTGTATGAACGGCATCGTTATCGTAGCCATCCATGTTCCAGTCATATATGAAGGTAATCACCTTCGTCTGGAGAGTATCATTATCAGGCGAAGTACCCATATCCGCAAGCTTGAAGAAGGCTTTACCGACGTTTGCGGTATTTACCACGCCAGATATCGAGGAAAAGCTGCTTACATAATCCTCCGTTATGCGGTACTGCGGAGTGATAATCGAAAACTGTGTTCCCGGTGCCTTGTCTTCTTCGATGAACAGGAATTTCTCGGCAAAATCGCTGGAATTCCCTTTGGTATCGTAAATCCTGGCATATATCGTATAATTATCCGGAGTTTTAAAATACAAGGATATTGTGCTCATGTCCGGATAATTCGGATAGTATACTCTTATGTTGCTGTCAATGTAGTTCTGTCCTCCCGAGGAAATCAAACCCCATGCACCCGAAGCTGTTGTATATTCAATCCTTGTCCTTGTAAAATCAATAGGATATATGCCGTTAGTAGATGAATTTTTTAAAGACAGCTCAATATACCTGTCCTGCTTTTTCTGTATGGTGTTCTCGTTTACTACCTGGATGTTAGCTATGATGGTTGGCTTTACAACATTGAATATTATCGTGCCTTCCGAGCTGTCACCATAGTCGTCTGATGCAATAACCTTGAAGGTTACATTCCGGCTTTCAGTCCCGGTATAATTGAAGCTTGCCGTAAAGCTGCCGGTGTTCAACCCTTTTGCAGTATTATTCCCGAGGACAAAGTATGGCTGCGCGGCATAGTCTGCATCATCCACATAGAACTTCACATCAGTGATTATCCCGTCCGGCTTGCTGATGCTCAGATTTATTGCAATATCCTCTCCTGTAAAGAGTGGCGGGACATTATCGCCCTGAATGGCAGCAATATTTATTACGGGCTTCACATTGCCTACGGTGAAGATTACGTCTTTTTGCGCGTTAACCGAAGGAAATACGGAGTTTTCGGAGTATTGTCTGAAATAATATGTCTGTCCTCTTGTAAAAAGGTTTTTATCGACAGTTATCTGCTTGTTGGCTGCCAGCTCATTTACCATGTATGCTCCTACAACATTATCCTTATTATCTTTAATCGCCCAGGTGTTTTTAAGCGTGTAGCCTGCAGGGTGCTGCTCGGAGTAATTCACGTCATTTGCATTTGATGTGAAATTCATTACATCCCCGGTAAAAACAGTATTGTTTGCACCGTCACTGGTATTAAGATTTGAGGATATGTTTACAACAGGCGGGACAGCCGGTTTCACCGTAAACGGTACCAAAGCCTGTCCCGTTTTGTTTTTACTGTTTTTTGCATATTGATATATCACATAATCCCCAGGGATTTCGGGCATTTTCTTAAGCCCGTTTATAAGGCCTGTCCCGTTTAAGGCGGTATTACCGCTTAAGTCTTTTACCTCCCACCAGGTACTCATAATCGGGAAGGTATTATCAACTGCGATTGAAGTTAAATCAAGGCTTTCGTCCGGGTATATGCTATCTTTCTGTGTTGCAGGATTTGCATCCCTCTCGTTAATAGTAAGCGTCACTGCAGGAGGATTGGCAAACATCACACTGAATACAGCGCTGCCTGTTCCTGTCACATCAGCCTTGTTTGTCATGCTTTGAGTAATCCTGTAGTACCTTTCTTCATCAAATATCGGCCTGTAAACAGACAGACTGCTTATTACACCTGTACCGTTCAATATATTACCTGAGACAAGTGCTCCTGTTGAATCCACCTCGTCAATAACCCAGCTTGCATTGGATGAGCTTATGGGCGTATTGTACGAGTCCTGTATAATGACTGATACCGGCAGGTCGCTGTCTATGTAAGTGTTGTTAGCAGATAAAATTACTGTTGGCGTTTCCAGTTTTAATACAATTATATATACCTGTCTTGTGGACATTCCGCCCTTTGTGTTCCAGGCTGTCTGCTCTACAGTGAATCTCGTAAGGGCATCAGCGCTCCCGAAGAACCCGTTTGCCTTTGTTATATCGTAAGTTCCGAACATTCCGTCCTTTTCAGTCAGCAGGCTTCCATCCGGGTTATATATCCTGTAATGGGTGTTGGTATTGTCAAAGCTCAGGATATATAACGGCAGGCCTCCCCTGTTCTGTGACTGCAGCTGGTAAATATGGATATTGGAATCTACAGTCTCCGACAAATTGCAGGACATGCTGTTCATATTGATTTCCGGAGGAGGGACTGCGACGGTATCTATTGTACTGGCTGAGGTATTGCTTGCATAGGCATTTGAAACAAACTGAGTCAGGGTATATTTGCTGTCTCCAGCATACTTGTTGTAGTCGGTATATACAGTGTCTATTCTGCCGGTCCCCTGCTCAATTATTGCATTGCTTTGATCCCTTATCTCCCATCTGTCATAATTTACTGTATAAATACTCAGGATGGGATTTGAAGCGTAATTATTCACGATGCTAACAGGATTGTATTCATTAAGATAATTGCGGATATTGCC
>CALMWN010000571.1 GCA_937873555.1 uncultured Clostridia bacterium | reverse complement strand
GGCATACGAAGTTTCTGCCTGTCTCGTGGGCTCGGAGATGTGTATAAGAGACAGGCCGTATGTAAGGCAAAAGAATAGTTGTCAATTGTCTATAAAGGGGATGAAATCATGTGTCTCGGAGTTCCGGGAAGGGTTGTAAAGGTTCTTGACAAAACGGGCCTTGTTGAAATAATGGGAGTTTCAAAAGAAGTATCCACTGAATTGTTGAAAGAGGTAAAGGTTGGAGACTATGTGCTGATCCATGCAGGATGTGCAATCCAGGTTATTGATGAAGAAGAGGCTGTCAACACCCTGCAGTTGTTCAGTGAGTTGAAGGAGTTAATGAATGAATAATTTTATAGATGACTTCAGGAACTCTGAAATTGCACGTAAAATGGGAAGTATGTTATCTTCATACAGGGGAAGGCCTGTTACAATAATGGAGGTATGCGGAACTCATACCATGGCAATTTTCAGGTATGGAATAAGAGCCCTGCTGCCGGACGGCATCAGGCTTATATCCGGACCGGGATGTCCGGTCTGCGTAACTCCTTCCTACTATGTACATGCGGCTGTTACACTTTCGCAGAGGGATGATGTGATAATTACCACCTTTGGCGATATGATGCGGATTCCTGCAACAGCCGGAGACGGAAGCCGGGGAGAGTCGCTTCTCTCAAGGAAGGCACAGGGAAATGATATCAGGATAGTTTACTCACCCTTGGACTCTTTAAAGATAGCAGCCGAGAACCCAGGGAAAAAAGTGGTTTTCCTGTCGGTGGGGTTTGAAACAACCGTGCCTGTTATAGCTCTTTCGGTCTTAAAGGCAAATGAGGCAGGGCTTGACAATTTTTCGGTACTATCGGCCAACAAAACAGTACCGGAGGCACTGAAGGTATTGTCTGTCGACAGTGAAATAGGAGTTGACGGTTATCTTTATCCCGGGCATGTCAGTGCAATAATCGGTACCGGATTTTATGATGAAATTGCCGAAAGGTATGGTATTCCAGGTATTGTAGCGGGTTTCGAGCCTTTGGATGTGATGCATGCCATTATTTCTCTGGCATCCAATATAAACAATAAAAAAATTGTGGTGGAAAACCAGTATTGCAGGGTTGTAACCAGGGAAGGGAACCCTGTAGCACTGGAGAAAATGAATGAGGTGTTTGAGGCGCGTGATGCGGTATGGAGGGGAATAGGCTGCATACCGGGCTCGGGGCTTCAGGTGAGGGATAAATACAGCAAACATGATGCATGGAAGGTTTTTGACTTGAGGCAGGAAGCAGGGAATGAACCGAAGGGTTGCCTGTGCGGAGAAGTTTTGAAGGGAAAAAGGACACCGAAGGACTGCGGGCTTTTCGGAAAAGCCTGTACACCCGAAAATCCGGTGGGTTCCTGCATGGTCTCATCAGAAGGTACTTGTGCCGCATATTACAAATACGGGGGTATATGATGCCGGATATTATCACTCTTGCCCACGGGAGCGGGGGTAAGCTTACTCATAACCTGATAAATGATATTTTTGCAAGACACCTTGCAAACGACATATTAAAGCAGGGAGACGATGCTGCACGCTTCGATCTGCCCGGAGGAAGAACTGCGTTCACAACAGATTCCTTTGTCATAAGTCCTGTGTTCTTCAGGGGCGGAGATATCGGAAAGCTGGCTGTGTGCGGAACCGTAAACGACCTTGCAGCAAGCGGTGCCAGTCCGCTTTACCTGACCTGCGGCTTTATAATAGAAGAAGGGCTTCCCCTGGATGAGCTCGAAAGGATAGCCGCCTCCATGGGACATACTGCAAAAGAATGCGGTGTGAAAATAGTAGCAGGTGATACAAAGGTGGTACAAAAGGGTGCGGCTGACAAATTATTCATAAACACTTCCGGTATAGGGGTGATAGCCTCTGGAATCGAGGTCTCGGGCAGTTATGCCAAACCCGGGGACAGGGTCATTGTGACAGGCAATATTGGGGATCACGGCTGCACCATACTGCTTGAAAGAGAGGGACTTGACATATCATCGGATATTCAGAGCGACTGTGCACCGTTGAACAGTATGCTTGAAGAAGTATTCAGCATTACTTCAGACATTCATGTACTGCGGGATCCGACAAGGGGCGGTCTTGCTACCACTCTCAACGAGATTGCGGTGCAGAGTGGCGTAGGAATTCAGCTTTATGAGAATCAGATACCTGTCAGGGACGAAGTAAGAGGGATATGCGAGCTGTTGGGAATGGACCCTCTTTATATGGCAAACGAGGGCAAGATGATAGTTATAGCACCGGAAGGCCCGGCAGACCGTATACTTGAAATTCTGAGAAAAAACCGGTACGGTATGAATTCCAGGATAATAGGTGAAGTTGTGAAAGCCCCGGCAGGACGGGTTGTAATGAAAACTGTCACCGGCGGAAACAGGGTTGTCGATATGCTGGTGGGAGATCAGCTTCCAAGAATCTGTTAACATTTAAGTAAATTTACCGATGATTGTCCTTGGGACAATGTGACACACGGTTTTTACCGGTATTCTTTGAAATGTACAGCCCCTTGTCGGCAAAAACAATCATATCCATAGCGCTGGTTGCGTCATCAGGGTAGCAGGCAATACCCACGGATATTGTAAAATGAGGCGACTCAGATTCATCCACTCTTTTTCTGAAGCGCTCAGCAATATGAGTAGCCTGTGGTATTGAAGTGTCTGGAAGCACGATTATGAATTCGTCCCCGCCATACCTTCCAAAGCTGTCTATATCCCGGATACTGCTTTTGGCCATCAATGCCAGCTTCCGCAAGCATTTGTCGCCTGTTACATGGCCATAGGTGTCATTGATGCCTTTGAAACCGTCTATATCGAACATAAAAATACTGAACCTTTCACGGGATCTGGAATTCATAAGCTTTTCCATCAACTCAAAAATAGCCGCCTTGTTCAAAGCGCCGGTCAGAGAATCTGTCTTTGTTATATTCATCAGTTTTTCATTCGACCTTTCTATTTCAAAAACCCTCTTCTTTACTTCAAGATTCAAAGACCTGTCAACAGCCTTGAGCTTCATGTCGGCTTCAACGATTTTATCAGTGAGCCTGCTGTAAGTTTCTTTATAGAAGTAAACGAAAAACAACATATAGGCGCCAGACTCAAACACCATGTGCATGTACATGGGATAGCTGTTGCTCCCAAGAATTTGAAGAATACTGCCAAGCAGCATTAAAAGCATGGCCCAGAAGAGGATGTCCTTGCGGCCTTTCTCTTTTTTGAGAAAATACATATTCAAGAGTGACATGGCTGTAGACAATGGTATTGTATAATCTCGCGGTATGGAATTTAAAAATTGAGGACCGAAATGCAGAATCAAGAGAAATATCCCAATAGGAAGAACCGGAATCAGAAAGGAAAGCAAGCCGAAAAGATTGCTTTTGTTCTTTAGAAGCAATAATATCAACAGGGCCAGGAGAAGGAGAATCCCTGAAACATCATTTAATAAAGAAGCCAACATCTCATTTGCATATAGAAACGATACAACATTGAGAAAAAGCGGAATGAAAAAGACCATTCCAAGAAGCCTTAAATGTGACATGCCTCTGTTGAGAGAGCAGGTGAAAACCACAATCAGGAATGAAAAGCAAACAACCGCCAAAAATGAAATCTGATGAATGATGTTAAGATAATACATATTACAATTTACTCCTGCTTCTTTAGGGGGGTGACAGGATGCTTTGCCATACTTTCATAAATACTCCGCATCCGTCATGCAGGAGGGAATGCCCCCCTATGAGAGACCAAGCCCCAACTGCACCCCAGTATTTGGTTTTAAAGTTCGTTATCAATAGAAATTTGTTGTGTTAAAAAGCACCATATAAGACTATCGGCACACAGACACATAAGAATAATAATGAAAACCATTTAGATTGAATACGCGAAAGACATTAATTAATAAACTGACCTTGAACCATGTACAGTTTATACATCAAAAAGGTTCTTTGCGTATTCAATGAATCAAGGTAAATATTTTACGATATCAAAATAAAGACTGTAATGTGTTTATAGTAAAATATATAGATGAGCAAATTTTAACGAATCGCTCAGGAGAAATTTTTCATATTTTCATGAATATCTTAATGTAAAGAATAATCATAGAGATAGAAATGTACAGAAATAAAAGTGTCAAGGGGACGGATGGACAGCATTCATTAATACAAATTATGAATGTGATACAACGCTCCATTACTGGAAGCAAGGTAATATCAATAAGATTTTCAGGACAACCGTCCCACTGACACACTTATTCCAATCCCTTCCTGAGCATATATCCCAGCAGTATTCCTTTTGCAAGAACGATGCCCAGTATTCCCAATGCTGCGGCACCGCTGATGGTGAGAGTATTTTCGCTGTTTTCGGCATTGCGTTTACGGTGAACCCTTGGATGTTTTCTGTATTTTGCAAGTTCCATATTGATCCCTCCGTCCTTATTATTTTCAATCACAGGTTTTATTATTTATGATAAAGAAAGTCCGGTTGTTTTTATTTCTTCCATATATTGAATATAATAGATGTTTTTTATTATACTAATAGTGAAATTGTAATACTCTGACTGTCACCAATTTACGAACGAAAGGAATGATTGAATGCAAGAGGCACTTTTAGAGGAGAAGGTTGTTAAGATCGCTTCTGTCAATGGAATCAATGTCTATCATATTAAAACCGGAAAGTTTAAAACCAACACCATAAATATTTTTTTTCACGATACTTTAAGCAGGGAGACTGCTGCTTTGAATGCTCTTATCCCTGCAGTCCTGAGAAGGGGCTGCCGGAGTCTGCCTACTTTTCAACAGATTGCGCTGTATCTGGAAGAGCTGTACGGTGCTTCCTTCGATTGTGGTGTGGCGAAAAAGGGTGAGAGGCAGATTGTTCAGTTTTACATAGAATTTATATCGGACAGGTATACATCTGAAAACAATAATCTTTTTGAAAAGGCATTTGAACTACTTTTTGAGATTGTCACAAATCCGGTACTGGAAAACGGAGTCTTCAAGACGGAATATCTTGAACAGGAAAAGGAAAATCTCAAAAAACTGATTGCGAGCAGAGTAAATGACAAAATGCAGTATGCTGTGGAAAAGTGTTTTGAGGAAATGTGCAAGGATGAACCGTTTGGAGTTTATGAGTATGGTACAATACAGGATGTTGAACGGATAGAAAACGGTATGCTGTATTCCCGGTACAGGGAGTTTGTTGAAACCCTGCCCGTGGATGTATATTTTACTGGAATCATTGAAGATGATAAGCTTGGCAGGGTTATTGAAAAGCTTTCGGGAATCTCCCGTAAAAACATAAAGAATGTTGAAAAAAGCCGTATAGATATTGGAGCTAAAGATGTCAAACATGTCACTGAAAAAATGGATGTGAATCAAGGCAAGCTTACTCTGGGATTCAGGACAAATACATCCCCGGATAATGACGATTATTACAAGCTTCTCATATACAACGGGATCCTTGGCGGCGGAGGTTTTATGCATTCAAAACTGTTCCAGAATGTCAGGGAGAAGGAAAGCCTTGCGTATTACGTGTTTTCAAGGCTTGAAAAATACAAGGGATTGATGGCTGTGAGCAGCGGCATAGAAATTAAGAATAAGGACAGGGCAATTGAGATCATTCTGAAGCAAATGGATGAAATAAAAAAAGGCAATATAAGCGATTATGAACTTGAGGCTACCTTGAAGACCAGCGAGACCGGAATAAAATCCCTGAAAGACAGCCAGCTGCAGATGGTTGACTTTTATCTCAGCCAATCAATAGCCGGGATTGAGGACAACTTTGATGAGATGATACAGAAGGCAAAAAGGGTTACCAGACAGGATGTAGTGGAAATAGCCGGACGGATAAAGCTCGACACGATTTATTTTCTGACCTCCAGGAATAAGGGATAACGGATAACGGACAACGGACAACGGACACTTACTATTGCTTGAAAAGGAGTTTTGATATGAAGGTACAGACCATACAATATGAAAAAGTGGATGAGATACTGCACGTTTACCAGCATGATAGCGGGCTAAAAGCCTTTGTAATACCCAAAAAGGGTTATTCCAAAAAGTATGCGACCTTTGCTACGCACTACGGTTCCATAAACAATGAATTTGTGATTCCCGGTGAAACCCAGGCTACAAAAGTTCCTGACGGCATCGCTCATTTTCTTGAGCATAAGCTGTTCGAACAGAAGGACGGCAGTGTTATGGACAAGTTTTCCGCGCTGGGGTCAAGCCCGAATGCATATACCAGCTTTAACCAGACGGTTTACCTGTTTTCATGTACTGACAGGTTTGATGAAAACTTCCGGCTGCTGTTGGATTTTGTACAGAATCCTTATATAACCGAAGAGAGTGTGGAAAAGGAAAAGGGCATAATAGGGCAGGAAATAAGGATGTACGAGGATGATCCCGGATGGAGGTCATTCTTCAATCTTCTGGATGCATTTTACAAAAACAATCCTGTAAAGATTGACATAGCCGGAACTATAGAAAGTATCGGCAATATCAATCGGGATGTGTTGTACAGGTGCTACAACACCTTCTATCATCCGTCAAACATGGTGATACTTGTCGTAGGTGATGTAGACCCGCAAAAGGTTTTTGAGGAAGTGGAAAAAAACATAAAGAACAGTCAAAGCAAGCCTGATATCAAGAGGATATTTCCTGAAGAACCCAGGAATATCAACAAGGGCTATGCAGAGCAGAAGCTGGCGGTATCCACTCCACTGTTTCAGGCGGGCTTTAAGGACAACAGACTTGATTCCCGTGGTGCAGACAGCTTAAAGCATGAGGTGGCGGTAAGGATTCTTCTGGACATGATCATGGGAAGAAGCTCTGCGCTGTACAACCAGCTTTACAATGAGGGCTTGATCAACAGCACTTTTGAAACTGACTTCACTCTCGAAGAGAATTACGCCTTTTCAATGTTTGGCGGTGAATCCTCCGAGCCTGTCAAGGTTAAAGAAAAGATTTCGGGTATAATAAATCAGCTGCACAGGGACGGTTTGGACAGGGCAACCTATGAACGCGTCAAAAGAGCCTTGAACGGAAGGTTTCTCCGTCAGTTGAATTCCATAGAGAGGATTTCACACACCTTTATGTCTGTATATTTTAAACAGGTTAACGTATTTGACTATATTGATGTTTATGATAAAATATCCTTTGAGTATGTAAATGACATGTTCAAAAGCCATTTTGACGTGGAAAACATGGCTTTATCAGTAGTCAAACCAGTCTAGGGGGGTAAAAGGATGAATACAATACAATTTCCCGGTTTATGGGGTCTGAAATTCAATATTGATCCTGTAGCATTTTCAATAGGGAGCATAAGCATTTACTGGTATGGGATTATCATAGCAACTGCTCTCATGGTGTCTGTTTTACTTACAATGAAGGACAGTAGCAGATACGGAATAGAACAGGATAACGTGATAGACTTGATTTTATGGGCTGCGCCCATATCTGTAGTTTTCGCGAGGCTGTACTATGTGGTATTCAAATGGAGTGACTACAGGGACAACCCGAGAGAAATAATCAACATACGCCATGGAGGTATAGCCATATACGGTGCCGTTATCGGTGCGGTGCTTGTTGCCTATATCTTTTCAAGAGTAAAGAGGATCAATACTCTCAACCTGTTCGACCTGGCGGCTCCTTATCTTGTCCTTGCACAGTCCATCGGGAGATGGGGGAATTTTGTCAACCAGGAGGCTTTCGGTACAAATACAACTCTTCCCTGGGGCATGACCAGTGCCAGGATACAGAGCGAGCTTGCATACTTAAGGGACCAGGGAATGATGGTAAACCCGTCAATACCGGTACATCCCACCTTTTTATATGAATCCCTGTGGAATATTGGAGCTTTTTTCATACTTTTATGGTTCAGAAAAAGAAGGAAGTTTGAGGGCGAAGTGTTCTCAATGTACATGGTTGTTTATGGCCTTGGCAGGTTCTGGATAGAGGGCTTGAGGACGGACAGCCTTATGCTGGGCAATCTCAGGATTTCACAGGTACTTGCGCTTCTTTTCGCAATTGGTTTTGCAGTACTGATATTTGTCCGCAGGAGAAGGGCTTCCGAAACTGTAGATGCGGAAGCTGTCGAGATAGGAAAAAGTGAATACGGCTCAGTTCTTAACAAATTAAAGGAAGAAGAAGCGAATATGCCAAATGAAGGTGATACAGCATCCAGGAATGCAAATAATGCCGCAGAGGAACAAAAAGACAGATCGGATATATGAGAAAATTCTGGAAATACAAGGTAATTAATGACGGATAATAGGAAATAATGGTAGATGATATCGGGAAAGCCTAATATTTTACAGGATAAATCCGATATAAATAAAAAGGAGTATATACGGCGGGAACAGCGGAGGAATACCAATGATTAATGATCAGATTGACATCCTCAAAAGTAAGTTGAATACACTTATTGATGAAGGCTGCAGTTTTGAAAAAGTATATGAACTCAGTGTAGAACTTGACAATCTGATATTAGAGTATTACAAGGAAAAGGAAGCCGGCCGGAATCCATAAACCATCAGGGTGCTTCAGTCTGATTCTGTTCACAATTACAACTATCCAGCTGTTAAAAGCCGGTAGTTGTTTTTTGTTTATATTTGTGATAATGTTCAGTAAGGTGATAAATAATGTATTCTGTTGAAAAAACCAAAGGTATCAGTATTACCAGGAGGTTTGATTATCTATCCTTTTTTGTTGTTCTGGTAATTTCAGCAATAGGTATTTTGGTGTTAAGCAGTGCCGCGTACAAAATGACCAATGGCAGCAGTCTGATGAGGACACAATATATAAGCCTTTTAATCGGTTTCATCCTTGCAGTCTTCATAAGTACCATTGACTATAAGGACTTTAAGACCATTGGTGTTATTTTCTATCTTTTCAGTGTATTAATGCTTGTACTTGTGCTTATCATAGGCACTGGAGACCAATTGGGGAGTAAAAGCTGGATCAAACTGGGGAATTTCAGATTTCAACCTTCAGAGTTGTCTAAAATAACCTTTGTCGTTATGGCTTCGATATTTCTGGAGAGGATAAAGGAAGGCACTGAAAGAAACAAAAATATTATAAAGCTTATCATGTATTCCGTGCTCCCGGTAGGGCTTGTTTTGTTGCAGCCTGATTTCGGAACCGCCATGGTATTTGTCTTTATTTTTCTGGTAATGATTTTTATATGCGGATTTCCATACAGGTATATAGTAATTACAAGCATAATGTGTGTTGTTTCCATGCCTTTTCTATGGTTTTTCGGACTCAAGGATTACCAGAAGAAAAGAATCATGGTGTTTTTGTCACCCGAGCTTGATCCAAAGGGAGCGGGGTTTAATGTCATAAGGGCAAAAACCGCTATCGGATCAGGAAAACTGTTCGGAAAACGGCTTTATGAAGGGATACAGACTCAAAACGGCGGAGTCCCGGTCAAGGAATCGGACTTCATTTTTACAGTTGTGGGTGAAGAGCTTGGTTTCGTTGGTGCGGTTATAATAATAGTCCTTATGTTTTTTTTGCTGCTCAGGTTCCTTTATATAGCCAAACATTCCAGGGATGGATATGGAGCATTCCTTGTTACCGGTATGGTAGGCATGATAGCTTTCCATTTCATTCAAAACGTGGGAATGTGCATCGGAATTCTTCCTGTAACAGGAATACCACTTCCGTTCATCAGCTCCGGAGGTACTGCCATGATAGCCAATTATATAGCCGTCGGCCTGGTACTCAGCGTGTCTATGCGGCGGAAGAAAACCATATTCAATGTGGATGAGTAAAAAATAAATTTGAAATTCCAACAAGAACTGGAAGGTAGGACTTTTGTCCTATCTTTTATTTTTTTTTAGATTTTTATCAAAATAATCTTGATTATTGCTCTGCTTTAGTATAAAATTCCAATATAAGTGGTGGAAAGTGGTGTAAAGTGGTGACAAATACCATCAATTATATTAAAAAGGCAACATCTTACCATGAAAAGTGACATGATATTATGACAGATTGACCGGATGAATATTTTCAACATGTACCGGACAAAAGAGGTGACATGGTTGTTTTACGGTGAATATCAGCACACGATAGACTTAAAGGGCAGAGTGATCATCCCTTCAAAGATCAGGGACGGCCTGGGCGAGAAATTCATATTGACCAAAGGCCTGGATAACTGTTTGTTTGCGTATTCATCTGTTGAATGGGCTAATTTCGAGAGCAGGTTGAAAACACTGCCTCTTACAGATAAAGATGCCAGGGCATTTATAAGATTCTTTTTTGCAGGTGCTATGGAATGTGAAGTGGACAAGCAGGGTAGAATATTGGTACCGCAAAATCTTCGTGAATATGCCGGTCTGGACAAGGATGTTTTTATAATAGGAGTATCTTCCAGAGTTGAGATATGGGATAAGAACAAGTGGGAAACATACAACGGGGACGAAAATATGAGTGCGGACAAGCTTGCAGAAAAAATGGCAATGCTGGGTATCTGACAGTTTACGGTAATAAGCGGTATATTGAGGTGATTCTGCAAAAATGGAATTCAATCATAAACCTGTCTTACTGGATGAGTGCATTGAAGGATTGAATATTAAGCCTTCAGGTATATATGTGGATGGAACGGTAGGAGGAGCAGGGCACTCTTCTGAAATTTATAAAAGGCTGGATAAAAGCGGAGTGCTGATCGCCCTGGATCAGGATTCGTTTGCAATCGAGGTTTCAAGACAGCGGTTGCAGACAATTGGAGGACAAGCCCGGCTGCTGTTTGTAAATACTAATTTCAAGAACATCAGGCAAGCTTGCGAGGATAATGGAATTGAAGCTGTTGACGGGATACTGCTGGACCTGGGGGTTTCCTCACATCAGCTGGATGAAGGCGAAAGGGGATTCAGCTATCAACAGGATGCACCCCTTGATATGAGGATGGACAAAAGGAACCCCTTGACTGCGGAAATTGTTGTCAATGAATACGGTGCCGAAGAAATCAGGGAAATCATACGGGATTACGGTGAAGAAAAATGGGCTTCACGGATAACTGAATTCATCATAAATGCAAGAAGGACACAAAGGATACACACTACCGGGGAACTGGTTGATATTATCAAAGCGGCAATACCTGCTGCAGCAAGACGGGAGGGACCTCATCCGGCAAAAAGGACCTTTCAGGCAATAAGGATTGCGGTGAATGATGAGCTGGGAGTATTGAAGCAGGTTGTAGACAGCGCCTTTTCCATTCTGAGTCCGGGAGGGAGATTGTGTATTATAACGTTTCATTCACTGGAAGACAGAATAGTCAAAAACGAGTTTTTAAGAAAAGTAAAACCCTGTAAATGCCCTCCGGAGTTTCCTGTATGTGTGTGTGGTGCAAAACCTGAGGGTGAGCTGGTGACCAGAAAACCTGTAGCCGCAAATGCGGAGGAACTGGCAGGGAATCCAAGGGCACGCAGTGCTAAACTGAGAATTATTGAAAAGTTTTAGAAAGCAAAAGATAAAATCTTTTAAATACAAAAGCTTCATAAAATACAAAAGCTTCATAAATACAAAAGCTTCATAAATACAAAAGCAATTGAAACACAAAAGAAAACATGTACGGATGTACAAAAATACAAAAGAAGAAAAAGAAATACAGGGAAACCAAAGAGGAAAGTCTTGAATTTTATTTGTTTGTCTGCCGAGGGCTGATGGTGTTGTCAAAAGCATTTTGCCATCAGCTCCCGGGTTTGTTGTCTTATCGGGCTATTGCAATCTCGAATTTACTGTAGTGTGTTTTACAGCAATTATTATGTAATAATTACCGGCAGAGGTGAATAGAATTGTTACAGGCACATGAAAACTATGTATACGGAACAGCTGCTGAGAAAATTCAATATGACGTATATGAAGAGAATAATGTACTGAAAGCAAAGAAGAAGCAAAAGGCCTACAATAAAATCAAGCTCAAGGTTGTAATGCTGATATTGCTGGCATTTGGCCTGTGTTTGACCGTTATTGTAAGATATGCGATGATTACAGAACTGAATTATTCCATAAACAAGGAATTAAAAAAGTATAATGAAATAAAAAATGAAAACTCAAGATTGAAGGTTGCGATAGACAAGGACCTCGACCTTGGCAGGATAAAGGAGACGGCTGAAAAAAAACTCGGCATGCAAAAGCCCGACAAATATCAGATCGTATACATGAAAGTAGCTAAAAATGATTATACAGAGGTTGCCGACACATACAGGAATGTTAACAAAGCCAATAACAGTATGTTTGCAGCGGTCAGGGATAAGCTATGGGGAATAGTACGTTTCCTATATTAGTGTGGCATATTAAAGGTCAGGATGGACTGGTTTAAATACGCATTTCAGTGTTCCATAGGCTGTGGAAGGTATAAATTGCTATGGTTTTATACATTCTATAGTCTTTTTTATAATGTAAAGCAATTTGTGCCAAAGCTGCCATATCCAAGGATTCATACTAAAAGAAAGTAAATGGAATAATTTACCTTACGATATATTTAAATGTGCTGCTTTATGATAGAATTATTAACTGTAAGAATTTACGTATGATGGTATACTTACTCAAACATCCATAGAATTTTTATGGGAGGGTATATTTTGGCAGGTCTGAATTTATTGATCAAAAAAAGACTGCTCTTCATATTGTTTATAATTTCGATTCTCATGCTTGCCCTGCTGCTCAGGGTCGCATGGATACAGATTGTTCAGGGTGATTGGTTCCAGAGACTGGCTTTTGAGCAGCAAACCAGCGGCCTGGTCATTAATCCCAAAAGAGGCGGGATTTTTGACAGGAATGGAAAGGAAATGGCTATAAGTGCATCAGTTGAGACAATTTCGGCAAATCCCCAGGAGGTTAGAAAATCCAAACTGGACTCCGATATAATTGCACAGGAGCTGTCTCAGATTTTAGGTGTAAGCAAGGATGACGTATTAAAAAGGATTACAAAAGCAAGCCGTTATGAGATAATTAAAACTAAAGTGGATAAGGAAATAGGCGACAAAGTCAGAAAGTGGAAGCAGGAAAAAAAGGTACCCGGTATTTACATTTATGAAGATACCAAAAGATTTTATCCCAACAGGAACCTGGCCGCACATGTTATCGGCTTCACCGGGGCAGACAACCAGGGAATTGACGGTGTGGAGAAAATGATGGATCAATACCTGAAGGGTACTCCAGGAAAAATACTGAGTGAAGTTGACGCCGGAGGGCGTGGATTACCGTTCAGGGAAGAAAAGCATATTGCACCGCAGGATGGCTTGAATGTTGTACTGACCATCGATGAGACTATTCAGTATTTTGCTCAAAAGGCTTTGGAAAGGGCTGTAGATGATAACAAGGTTATCGGAGGAGCCGCCGCTATTGTAATGGACCCAAGGAATGGAGAGATTCTTGCGTTGGTTTCAAAACCTGACTTTGACCTGAATGACCCGTTCGGACCGCCTCCCGGGGTGGATCCGAAGACCTGGAACGGTAGAAGCGAAGAGGGGGTCAGCCGGCTGCAGAAGACAGTTTGGAGGGATAAGGCGGTAGTTGATACCTATGAACCCGGTTCCACCTTCAAGGCGTTTACTTCTGCTGCTGCGCTGGAGGAAAAAGTGATACGGCCCGACAGTCCCGTAAATGATTTTACCGTTACTGTCGGCGGCTGGAAGATCAACTGCTGGAAGCCAAATGCCCATGGGAATGAAACCTTCACCCAGGGAGTATATAACTCATGCAACCCTGTATTTGTAAGGGTTGCGCAGAGCCTGGGGATAGACAGGTTCTATAAGTATATGAGGGCATTCGGCTTTTATGAAAAAACCAATCTGGGACTTTCCGGTGAAGCAACGAGTATTATACACCCGAAGCCTACAGAGGTTGACATGGCTTCAGCCTCCTTCGGACAGCGCTTCCAGATAACACCGATACAGCTGATTTCCGGATATGCAGCCATTGCCAACGGTGGTAAACTGTTACGGCCGCATATCGTAAAGGAACTGTCTGACACAGGAGGCAATGTAGTAAGAAAATTTGAACCTGAAGTCATAAGGAATGTAATATCGAAACAAACTGCGGAAACCCTCAGGATAATACTGGAGGGAGTCGTTTCGGAAGGAACGGGAAGCAATGCCTATATCAAAGGTTACAGGGTTGCAGGCAAGACAGGTACATCTCAGACCACCACTCCGGGCAGGTACATTGCATCCTTCGCGGCTTTTGCACCTGCAGAGAATCCGGTCATTTGCGTATTGGTCGTGCTCGACCATCCTACGGGAGAGACCTATTACGGTGGGCAGATTGCAGCTCCTGTTGCAGGCAGGATAGTGGAAGACACACTGAATTATCTCAATATAGAAAGAAAGTATACCGAGAAAGACAAGGAATTGATGATGCTGCCGGTATACGTACCGGATGTAAGAAATAAAACCGTTGAGGAGGCAAAGAAGATACTGTCGGATTTCGGACTGGTATATAAATTAGAAGGAAATGGGGATAATAAGGCTGCCCTGGTAATGGAGCAGACTCCCAAGCCAAATGCAAGCATACCTGAGAAATCGGTGGTTATTCTTTACACATACAAGCCAGTAAAAGAAATAATGGTAAAAGTACCTGATTTGCTTAATAAAACTATAAGTGAAGCAACTCAGGCATTGAATGACGTCGGTTTGAATATCAGGGTAAATGGACTTGGTACTGCCGTAAAGCAAAGCGTAAAGCCGGGTAATGAACTGCCCAAGGGCGAGACCGTAGTTATAGATTTCAGGTATCTTGACACTGAATAGCTTTATTAAGACAAAGACATGGAGGTTACATATGAAACTGGAGAAGCTGATAGAGGGTTTGAACATAATTGAAGTCAAAGGCAGTCTGGAAGTGGATATAACAAGCGTGGCACATGATTCGCGAAAGGCAAGGGCGGGATCTGCATTTGTCTGTATCAAGGGATTCGAGGCCGACGGACACAGGTTTATACCTTCAGTTGCTGAAAATGGAGCAGCGGCTGTGATTATACAGGATGAAATGGAAGTACCTGCCGGTATGACTGCAATAAGAGTTGATAATACAAGGTATGCGCTTGCAAAAATATCAGATACTTTTTTCGGGCATCCTTCGGGAAAATTCAGCCTGATTGGAATAACAGGCACAAAGGGTAAAACCACTACTACCTACATGATGAAGTCCATTCTCGAAGCTGCGGGACAAAAGGTCGGACTTATCGGTACAATAGGGAGCATGATCGGGAATGAAGTGCTGTATACTGAAAGGACTACACCGGAATCCTACGAACTGCAGTCCATTTTTGCGGAGATGGCTGAGAAGCACGTCGACAGCACTGTCATGGAGGTGTCTTCACAGGGCTTGAAGCTTCACAGGGTCAGCTGCTGCGACTTTGATACCGGTATTTTTACCAATATATCAATGGACCATATAGGGCCACGTGAACATGAAAGCTTCGAAGAATACATGGATTCCAAAAAGAAGCTTTTCAAAATGTGCAGGACGGGTTTTGTGAACATTGATAACAAATATGGAAGTGAAATCGTCAAAAGCGCTGAATGCAAGGTATATTCCATCGGTATAGACAATGAGGCCGATATCATGGCGCAGGATTTGGTTTTTCATTCCGACAGCGTGGAGTTTACAGCTTGCACCCCCTGGGGAAGCGGCAGGATCAGGGTCAACATACCCGGTAAATTCAGCATATATAATGCACTGTCAGCTATAGGAGTGTGTGCCTACAAGGGAATCCCGTTTGAAATCATAGGCCAGGGGCTTGAAAATATCTGTGTACCCGGCAGGGCAGAGGTCATATATACCTGCAGGGATTTTACCATAATGAGGGACTATGCTCATACTCCGGACAGCCTGGAAAACATACTGGGCACCGTTAAAAATTTTGCACCCGGAAGATTGGTATGTCTATTTGGCTGCGGTGGAGACCGTGACAGGACAAAACGGCCGATTATGGGTGAAATATCAGGAAATGTGGCGGACTATACAATTATCACATCAGACAATCCCAGGACGGAAGATCCGGAGGCCATAGTAAAAGAGATAGAACAGGGGATTAAAAGGACCAGCGGCAGTTATACTGTAATTGTAGACCGCCGTGAGGCCATCAGGCATGCGATTGTCAATGTTCAGCCAAAGGATGTTATCGTCCTGGCCGGCAAAGGGCATGAGACATACCAGATATTCAAGGATAAGACCATACATTTTGATGAAAGGGAAGTAGTGGAAGAAATATTGGATGAGATTCACAGGGGGAATGCCGATGCAAATGCTAAGGTGTGAAGAAATACTAAAAGCAACCGGAGGTGAATTACTTTCCGGTGATATAAATGCAGAAATTTCAAATGTATCCACCGATTCAAGGAAAATAAGCCCTGGAGATATTTTCATACCCATAGAGGGTGAAAGGTTCGATGGGCATGATTTCATAAAAAGTGCATTTGAACTTGGCGCAACGGCTGCCATTACACATAGGGATGCAGAGCCGGTAAAGGATGGCGTCCTGATCAGGGTTGGAAATACCCTCAAGGCCCTTGGCGATATCGCAGGATACTACAGGTCAAAGTTCAACATACCTATCGTCGGAATTACGGGAAGTGTAGGGAAGACAAGCACGAAGGATATGGTGGCATGTGTGCTCGGAAGGCGGTTTAAGGTACTCAAGACGGAGGGGAATTTCAACAACGAAATAGGTCTGCCTTTGACGGTATTCAATCTTGACAGCTCCCATGAAGCAGCGGTGGTGGAAATGGGGATGAGCGGTTTTGGCGAAATTAGCCGCCTCACATCAATTGCACGTCCTGACATAGTGATAATAACAAATATAGGAGTTTCCCATATAGAGAAACTCGGTTCAAGACAGAATATACTGAAAGCCAAAATGGAAATTCTGGGAGGACTGAGCGATAGGGGGCTGGTGGTTCTTAACGGAGATGATAAGCTGCTGTACGGCACCAGAGATTATTTAAGCCACCGTGCCGTATTCTTCGGGATGGAAGAAGGGATGGACTATCAGGCATATAACGTGAAAGGTGCAGGAGAAAACGGCACATACTTCGAGATAGCTCTTGGAAATAAAGAATACCTTGTACATGTTCCCGCTCCGGGAATACATAATGTGTACAATGCCCTTGCAGCTTTTGCGGTGGGAGTTGAACTGAACATACCGGCTGAAATGATAATTGAAGGTATTGCTGAATTCATCCCGGGGAAGATGAGGATGAATATTATTTCCCAAAATGGAATAAAAATTATAAACGATACATATAATGCAAGCCCGCAATCCATGGAAGCAGCGATTAATGTTCTTAAGGACATCGGAGGAAATAACAGGACTATTGCCATACTTGGTGATATGCTTGAGATGGGGGAATGGGCCGCACAGGCACATGTCGATATCGGAAGGTATGCTGTTTCAAAAGGAATCGATTACATTATCACTGCAGGCCAGAGCGGAAAATATATCGCCAGGGGTGCATTGAATTCAGGAATGCCGGATGAAAAAATTTTTTCTTTCGACACCAACAGCGAAGTAAAAGAATTCGTATCCGGATTTGTCAGACAGGGCGATATTGTTCTGGTCAAAGGTTCAAGAGGCATGAAGATGGAAAAGATTGTTGACAGGCTTTTGGAAACAACTTGATTTATTTCAGGCTGCAATTGAAATAATTATAAAGTTTGTAATATTGCAAATACACACTATATAATCTCGAGAAAAACATTGTGAGGCAGGAGAAGAAAATGAATATACCTTTTGGCGTATCACCTCAGGTGATCGCGTTTATAAGCACTTTTTTAATTACCTTACTGGCCGGGCCCATTCTTATCCCCATACTGACAAAACTGAAATTCGGCCAGACCGTAAGAGACGACGGACCCGCATCACATTTTAAGAAAACCGGGACACCGACTATGGGTGGCATCATATTCCTGGTTGCAATATTGCTCGTGACTCTGTTTTACGCTGTTTCAAGGCCTCAGATACTGCCGCTTCTGTTTGTCACGGCGGGGTTTGGTGCGGTAGGATTTGTTGATGACTATATTAAGGCGGTAAAAAAGAGAAAGGACGGATTGTTTTGGAATCAGAAGATGTTCGGACTTTTAATTGTTGCTGTTGCATTTACTTTTTATATAGCACAGTTTTCTGATATAGGTACCGATATTATCATCCCGTTTCTGGGCATGGATGTTACATTGGATCTTTTATGGCTTTTCATACCATTTACCATTTTGATACTTCTTGCAACCACGAACTCGGTAAACATGACTGACGGATTGGATGGACTTGCTGCAGGCATAACCCTCATAGTCACAGTATTTTTTACAATAGTAGCAATGACAAGAAACGAATGGGAATATGTAAAGGTATTTTCTTCAATTGTTTCAGGCGGCTGCCTGGGATTCCTTGCCTTCAACGTACATCCCGCAAAGGTATTCATGGGGGATACGGGTTCATTGGCATTGGGAGGGGCAGTGGGAGCGATTGCCGTAGTATTGAAAATGCCGCTCATATTAATAATTGTAGGGGCAGTTTATGTAATAGAGACTCTCTCCGTTATAATCCAGGTTACTTCCTTCAAGTTGAGAGGCAAGAGGGTATTCAGGATGGCTCCCATCCACCACCACTTTGAACTCATTGGCTGGAAGGAAACAAAAGTAGTAAGGGTATTCTGGACGGCTACGGTTTTAATGTGCGTTATCGGACTGGCTGCACTCAGATTCAGGTTTTTTTAGTCGGAGGTAAAAATGGTATCAAAGAAGCCCTTTGATTTTTGGATATTCATAACCGTATTAATACTGCTCTCTCTCGGCACAATTATGATATTCAGCTCAAGTGCACCGGCTGCATATAATTACATGAAGGGCGATACATATTTCTTTTTAAAAAAACAGATGCTGTATGCTCCTCTTGGAATAGTAGCCATGTTCATTACAATGAACATAGACTACAGGAAACTGGGCAGATGGTCACCGGTATTTCTGGTCGTAAGTCTGGCGATGCTGGCTGTTGTCTGGATACCAGGCATAGGACATATCGAGAACGGTGCACGCAGGTGGTTTTCGATCGCAGGTCAGTCATTCCAGCCTTCTGAGTTAGCCAAGCTGGCGGTCATTCTTTTCTTCTCCTTCAGCCTTTCAAAAAGAAAGGACCAGCTGGAATCGTTTTTTAAAGGTCTGCTGCCGTATCTTCTGCTGATCGGTGTATACGCAGGACTTTTGCTGCTTGAACCGCACCTTAGCGGCACAATAATAATCGGGATGGTTGCATCTATTATTTTATTCAGTGCCGGCGCAAAGATAAGGCATTTTGTGCTATTGTCCCTTCCGGTGCTGTTCGGACTTGCAGCAGTTATTACATTTTCGGAATACAGAAGGTCAAGGGTCCTGTCTTTCCTGGACCCATTTAAAGACCCATCAGGGGATGGTTACCAGGCAATCCAGTCTTTATACGCAATCGGATCCGGAGGACTTTTCGGCAGAGGTCTGGGGCGAAGTCTTCAAAAGTTCCTCTACATACCTGAACCGTACAATGATTTCATACTGGCAGTTTTAGCGGAAGAACTCGGCTTTATAGGTGTGCTTGTGGTAATGCTGCTGTTTCTGATATTCATATGGAGGGGAATCAAAGTTTCCATGAATGCACCGGACGTCTTTGGGAGCCTTACAGCAATAGGAATAACATCATTGGTAGCAGTACAGGTTGTTATTAACGTAGCTGTTGTGACTTCTTCAATGCCGGTAACCGGAATGCCGCTCCCCTTTTTCAGTTTCGGGGGAACATCTCTGATATTTTTAATGAGCGGGGTAGGTATACTGCTGAATATATCCAGGTATGCCAATTATGAGCGTATTTAGTGCTTTTTAACATAACAATTTATTGATATCATATATGTCGGGCAAAAGGGGTCGAGCCGTATGAAGTTTCTAATTGCCGGAGGAGGTACAGGTGGCCACATAAATCCCGGAATTGCTATTGCCAGGTACATCAGACAAAAACAAAAGGATGCCGACATTCTTTTTGCAGGCACACAAAGGGGACTGGAAACCAAACTTGTGCCCAGGGAAGGTTTTGAGTTAAGACTCATAAAAGTACGCGGATTTAAAAGAAAGCTGTCAAAAGATACGTTTGTTGCCATAAAGGAGCTATTTCAGGGGATATGGGAAGCAAGGAAACTGATCAGGGAGTTCAAACCGGATGTTGTCATAGGAACAGGGGGATATGTTTGCGGGCCGGTGCTGTTTGTAGCTTCCAGAATGAAAATAGCAACCCTTATACATGAACAGAATGCCTTTCCCGGCATCACCAACAGGATATTGTCAAGGTTTGTGGATGCAGTTGCGATAAGCTTCAAGGAGTCGAAAAAGTTTTTCAAATCAGCCAGGATGCTGGTACATACCGGTAATCCCGTCAGGGATGAAATCCTTGAAGCTGACAGGACTGCCTCAAGACAGAAACTTTGCCTTGATAAGGATACGCCTTTGGTTGTAGTGACAGGTGGAAGCCTTGGAGCTGAAAGGATTAATCAGGTTGTATGCGATATGATTGTCAACCATTATAAAAGCAGCGATTTCAATATTATTTTTTCAACCGGAAACGATCAGTATCAAAAGATCCTGGATCAATTAGGGAGTGGTTTGCCGGATTCAATTACAATAACACCGTATATTTATGATGCCGGCAGCATTTACTCTGCTGCGGACCTGATAATCTGCAGGGGGGGTGCGATAACAATGAGCGAACTGCCGGTTTTGGGGCTGCCTTCAGTGATAATACCCTCTCCCAATGTAACGGCGAATCATCAGGAATACAATGCCAGAGCTTTGGAGAAGCAGGGAGCGGCTGTGGTCATACTTGAAAAGGACCTCAACTCAAACCTCATGTATCAGCAGATAATGAGCCTTTTAAAAGACAGGGACCAGTTATTAAAGATGGCGAGAAATGCCAGGAAAATGGGTATAACCAATGCAACGGAAAAGATATATTCCATGATAACCGAAATAATAAAAAAACAGTGAAAAATTAAATCAGAACAACGCGATTTCAAGCGTGCAGCAGTGACTTCCGTTGTCAGTAACACTTTCGTAATCCCCGCATAAGATGTAATGTGGTCTCTTTTACGGAGGTGTTTTTTTGTGAGCAAACTGATTGTTATCGGTGGGCAGAAACTAAAAGGAGAAATGACGGTACAGGGTTCTAAAAATGCGGTACTGCCAATTCTTGCAGCAACCATACTGAACGGTGGTCTTAACGTAATAAAAAACTGTCCCAGCTTGAAGGATGTCGAGATAATGCTTGACATATTAAAAAAAATCGGTTGCAAGGTCAATGTGGATAAAGACGTGATAACGGTCGACTCTTCAGGTATTAACAATACCGTGATACCTCAGGACCTGGTCACTGAAATGAGGTCATCCATATTCATTTTGGGTCCCATACTTTCCAGGTTTAAAAAAGTGACTATAACATACCCAGGTGGGTATGTTATAGTTTTGGCACTGTCTCTATTTCTGGATTCTTTTTGCAGCCATTTCCGCTCTCCATTTCGCAAGTTCTTCCATACTGACTTTCCTGCCTTCGGCAATAGCCTTGCGGCATCCGTTGAGAACCGGAAGTTCTGCTTCCGCTGCTTTTCTGCATGCATCAGCCAGCTTGGGTGCAATTTCTTTCGGGATTGAAATCACTCCATGTCTGTCAGCAGCCAGCAGGTCGCCGGGCTTTACAGTCAGACCGCCCACTTCCACCGGGCAATCATATTCCTCCACATGGGTGTAACAGTGGGATACAAGCACACAGCTTGCAAAATATCCGAAGCCCAGTTCTTCGACTTCTTTAAGGTCTCGTACGCCGCCATTGGTTATTGTGGCTAAACAACCCAAAGCCTTGTGGGTAGTTGCATTTACCTCTCCCCAGAACGATCCGGCCGGTTTGGGGTCGATGTCCTGTAAAACCGATATTGTAGGGAAATCGGTTTCCTGGACCTTTGCATAATAGTCCATTGCCAAGTTCTGCTGCTCGGGGGTCGGGGGTTTTATAGTTGAGATTTTGGCCGTGCAGGCATATCCAATTATGGTTTTTTTACACGGCAGTATGCACTTTATATCCGGAGACATAAAGCCTTCGATTTTGGAACGGATGTTGAATCTTTCAATGGCGTTGGAAATTGTAGGCGTATCAAAGCTCATGAGCTCTTCGAGCTGTTCTTTGGTTAATAAAGGCATTTGCAGCACTCCCTTTCTTTAACATGAATTTTTTTTATAAAAGAACGGTTTTGATCTTGTATGAAGCATTGACAGCATTGAAAAAGGCTTGTAAAGTTTTACCATACGATAAAGTATAGCATAAACAGTCATACAGGTAAATTAAATATTGAGTATAAAGACAAATTATGATAATTTAATGTAAATGCATAAAGAAAAGAGATGGTAACATGGATATAAAACAAGCAGTGACACAAAAAATGAAAGAAGTTTTCCTTGATGATCAAAGAAGGATAAATCATGCAATGAAAGTATTGCACCATGCGGAAGAAATAGCAAAGACAGAGGGGCTTGATGCAAATTCTTCCCGTATAGTAACAATTACCGCGATTTTGCACGATATAGGAATTAAGGCTTCTGAAAATAAATACAACTCCAGCGCAGCCAGATACCAGGAGATTGAGGGGCCACCCGTTGCAAGAAGGATATTGGAGGAATTGGGCGTGGAAGAAGCTGTTATCGAAAGGGTATGCTACATCATAGGAGGACATCACACCGCCTCCAAAATCAATGGACCGGATTTTCAAATAATATGGGAGGCGGATCTGCTGGTGAATATTCAGGAAAAGGATGCCGGCATAAGCTTAAGTGATAAGGAGCTTCTGATAAAAAAGAATTTTAAGACCGCCCTGGGAGAAGAATTAGCCAGAAAACTGTTCTGAATTATCAATAATCATAAGGGAGGTGTATACTCCCTGTCTCTTATACACA
>CALMWN010000570.1 GCA_937873555.1 uncultured Clostridia bacterium | reverse complement strand
CCTGTAAAGTATTACCGTTGATTTTTATATAAAGTTTTTGTGCAACACTAATGACATATCTTATGATTTAAGTGTGTCGAACCATTTGTTTGGAATGGCTAAACTGATTAGTTAATAAATATATCCAAGATAAGCGCCATATGACCAGCCCTGGATACTGCCAATACTGATATTCATCCATTGTCCGTCGGATGAATACCCCAGCACCCTGGCATACTGGTTTTGTGCCAGGACTCCCAGTATTGTACCTGTGGAACCGGGACTGCTTCTTATATTCAGCTGATAGACACTTTTTACTGTGACATATTGGCCTTTTTGTATGGGTACTATGAAATTTCCCCACATCCAGCCCGTTTTTCCATTATAGCTTATCTTATACCATCCTGATGAATAATCATTTATAAATATTATGCTGTCTTTGGATACCGCACATATAATGCTTGAAGCCGTTAAGGGCGCTGAACGCATGTTGACCCAATCCGCGATATTGGATACCTTTGCAAATACTCCTACATCCACAGGATGAGGTATTGCAGCCGGTGTTGAAGTTGGTGCCGGTGTCGGTGTGGTGGTAGGTACCGGCGTTGCAGTGGGTGTTGGTGCCGGCGTCGCCGTTGGTACCGGTGTAGACGTAGGCGTTGGTGCAGGTGTAGGTGCCGGCGTTGGTACCGGTGTTGGAGTATCTGATGGAACAGGTGTTGCCGTGGGTGTCGGTGTTGCCGATGGTACCGGTGTCGCTGTCGGTGTTGGTGATGGAACATCCTCTGAAATATAAATATATCGTGCGGGTATATATCCGCTGTTAATTTCACTTAAGCTTCTGAAATACTTTTTTACCCCTTGAATACCTCCGCAGGTTTGTTCAGGGGTTGACTCATAGGTAAATGCCCCCTGCACACCGTTCAAGATACCCCAGCTGTCAAAGATAACTGCATGAACACCGGGATAGTCCAGTATATCCATATGCTTCAGATCGCCAAGGCTTATTTTTGTGAAGTATGTACTGAGCAGGGTGGAAGTGGACTGTTTGTATCCTTTGATATTGAACGCTGCCTGAACGAAACCCGAGCAATCAAGACCTGAAGTTCCCGGTACATATCCTATACCACCATGAGCATTTGTATTCCCCGCATAAGCCCCCTGATTAACAGCATCCTGGAAATTAGTCCAGGGCTCGTTATAGGAGCTTGAGTCCAGGCTGTCAAAGCCGCCCCAGGCATAAGGTATTCCCGTCATCTGGGCTGTTGTGGCATTTGTGAATTGATTGGGCTGTGTAACTGCATACGCATACTTTGGATCAATATTTGCATTCCTGGCGCTCGAGTAATTCCAGGTGAAATTGATCATTGCAAGCGCCCTTTGTTCCGCCTGGCTCCGGGTAATTGGGTTTTGGTCGGCTGCATTGACTGTTACTGTGCTGTTTTCTGCAATCAACAACATTGAAAGCAAAAATGCCGTTACTAAATACATTACTTTTTTCATGACCTGATCCCCCATTGATAAAAATAAAAAAATTGCATGAAAAAAAACAGACATGCAATTCTATTATAAAATCCTCCGATTTTTCTATCAACGGCAAGATTTTTCCAAAACCTTATTCAATTATTTCTTTCAGATGAGACCCAACATCCTGTACCTGTTATCCTTTGAAAAATCAATGTATTCCGAGTCTACAGAAATTATAGGGCTTGTAATATCGTGAGGTGGGATGTACACTATCTTCCCGACCTTTCCGTTATCCAGCGCTATGTTGGCATCCACATAATACGCAGCAATATTATTGAGGAAAACCCTCAGGACAGTTGAATCAAAAGAACTTATACCAATAGTCAGAAACATCTCAAACACATCAAAAGGGGTTTCTCTTTTTTTGTACACTCTGTCTGAGGTCATTGCATCATAGACATCCGCCACAGCTACAATTTTCGAATAAAGATTTATTTCATTCCCTTGTATGCCCAAAGGGTATCCGGTGGAGTCCTCCCTTTCATGGTGAAGAAGTGCGGCTCTCTTTACGCCTATATCCAGTCCCTCAATTTCGTTTACTATATCATAGCCGTATATGGTATGCTTTTTAATTTCTTCAAAATCTTTTTTAGTAAGCGATTCTTTCTTATTTATAATTTCGTCAGATATTTTCATCTTTCCGACATCATGTAAAAGCCCTGCATAAACCGCATTCAGCACTTTTTTCTCAGGAAGCTCCAGCCACTTGGCAATCAGCATGGAATAAAAGGACACGTTGACACAGTGGCTATATGTATATTCGTCAAAGTCACGCACTTCATTGAGACATTTGATTATGTTTCCGATTTCACCCGCACTTGTGTAAATTGTTTTTGATATTTCCTTAAGCTTTTTAAAATCAAGGCCCTTTCCGAAAGATATATCGTTCAGCACCTTCTTAACTGACAAGATGTTTTCCCTATAGTCCCTCTTCACATTCTCATATCTGATTGTTCTTTCAATGTCTAAGTTGTCAATTTTTTCGTAATCCAATATGCATACCTGGGAAATACCTATTTCAAAAAGTTTATTCTTTATATACTCATTTATTATGGTATTATTGGCAACCAAAACAACTCCTCTGTCGTTTATTACATCGGCCGCCAATATATCTCCGATATTACAATCAATAATATTCTTGTAGATTTTTTTCATCATATTCCCTCTCCGAGCTTATTTACTGCCTGAGTCGAAGTAAATATCACTCTACGTTTACACGCTAAATCCGACAAATTTATACAATAATATACTATTACTTACAATATTATTAATTATATATAAGAAGCAGACAATTTCCAATATTTATTTTTATATAATCAGATCGTATAAGATCTTAATCTATTGTAAATTTCCTAATGATTTTCATACTTATGTTGAATATTCGACAAATTAGCATTATTATTAGAATTAATACTTAGTATTTTTTACTTTATTGATCCATGGAAATTTGAAATGCAAATTTTGTAGAAAAATAAGTGAGAATGTTTCTTCACCCGGCATAGCAGCATAGCCGGCAAAAGATTTCGCTCCCTGGAAAGGACTTAAACCCCTTGAATATACTTAATGATTCGATAGGATACATCCTAAGTTTTAAGCCTTATGTATTACTTCCTTTAATACTTTTGGTTTTCTCTGTCGTTTTCCGTATCCCATTGGGGAAAGCCATACTCTCCTCATTGAAAATCGGAATAGGCTTTATAGGTATATTTATTATTTTTGGATATTTTGTATCCAATATAGGCCCTGCTGTCCAGGCATTGACCTCCCGTACGGGCCTTAAAATGAATGTACTGGATGTCGGGTGGACGCCCCTGGCCATTATTACGTGGTCGTATAAGCTCACACCGCTTTTGCTGCTCCTGGTGATATGTGTGAATCTCATAATGCTTGCAATGAGGAAGACCAGAACTGTCAATATCGATATCTGGAATTACTGGCACTTCATATTCATTGGGATTGCTGTCTATGAAGCAACATATAGTATGGTTCTTTCGGCTTTATCTGTTATCGCCTCTGCCGTATTGACCTTAAAGCTTGCAGATTGGAGTGCAGAGGCCATAAAAAGCTTCTCGGGCTTATCCGGCATCACAACGACTACAATATCAGGGTTATGCTATTTCCCGATTGGACTCGCCGGTGACAGGATACTTGATAAGATTCCTTTCATACAAAAAATACGTGCAAACCCTGATACGATGAAGGAAAAACTGGGAGTGTTCGGAGAGCCCATATTGATAGGTTTTATCATAGGCCTGCTGCTGGGAGTCGGTTCAGGTTATGATATTAAAAATACCCTGGAACTGTCCTTTTCCATAGCAGCTGTCATCTATATCCTGCCTTTGATGACCGGTATTCTCGGCCATGGGCTGATACCTATTTCGGACGGTATGAAGTATTTTATAAAAAGGAAATTTCCCAATGCCTCCGATTACTGTATCGGACTGGATCTTGCGATACTGGTAGGAAACCCCGGAGTAATAATAACAGGTTTGCTGCTTATGCCCGTTTCACTCCTGATGGCATTTATTTTACCGGGAATCAGGTTTATCCCGCTGGGTGATCTTGCTAACCTTATGGGAGCAATTGTGATGGTCGTAGTTGCAACACGCTGCAATATAATCCGTTCCTTTATAATCTCAATACCCATCATTATCGCCAAGCTGTATGTCGCATCGGAAATGTCGGTAGTATACACCTCTCTGGCACAAAAGGTCAACTACAGATTTGAAGGCTATAATGGCATGATAACCAGTTTTCTTGACGGAGGCAACCTTTTGAAGTACTGGTTCATCAAACTGTTTGAAGGTAACCCCCATGCGGCATTATTCCTTCCCGTAGTTTTTGCAGGCCTTTATTTTACCTGGCGTGTACAGAAGTCGGAACAAACCTACAATCTAACCGATTCAGGCAGTTATAAAGTTAATATTTGAACAACAGGATGAATACATTACTGAACGACTCCCTCACCGTTCCCTGTGGCCCGGTCTGTGCATGTATAATCTGAACGAATGTAGGGGTGGACGACTCTGTCCACCCGATTCATGATACACCATGAATCATATGGATATTATTAAGGGCGGCCAAAGGCCGCCCTTATAAAAATAATTTCACATTCTTATTCCATGGCTAATGTGTAATCTCTCGTTTAAGAGCCAGCACCAGGCTCAGCGAAACCCCAATTACAAAGATAATCCCTGCGTAGGGTATGAGTCCGGCAAGTGCAGAAACCTTGTGAAATGCTTCTATCAGCGCAATACTTATGGCTACACCCCAGAATATACGCCAATCTCCACAGAAAAAATCAAATACTTCCTTTAAAGCATGTTTGATGAATTTCATAATCATATACCTCCTGCCTGGGATTTGAGTTTCTTTTGAGCAGCGCCGTGAGGCTTAAGCCACCATACGATTACGCCACTCAGTGCAAGGTTGAAGGCAACCAGTACCAGCAGGAATAAATCTTCATACGGCCATTCTATACCGAGCCCTTCTCCGGCCCAGAAAGTACCGAATACGACAAGCATGATCCCGACAATGAACTTTAGAGTGTTTTCAGGTATCTTTGTAAGCGGTCCGCGGATTACAAGACCAAGTACAACGACAACGAGGCAAGCCAGCAGTGCACCCTCCGTTGCCGACCAGATTCCGTCAATCTTGTTGGTTGCAGCGGTTGCACCGAATGTGATGACTATGAAGGCTACTTCAAGACCTTCAAGCAAAACACTTTTGTAGGAGGTAAGGAACCCGAAGCCGTTAAACTTGCCTGGATCGATTTCCCCACGGGCTTTGAGCTCCCTCATCTCTTCTTCATAAATTGCCGCTTCATCATGCAGCGCTTTAAGCCCGCTGTACCGCAGCAGTGCTTTCTTAAGCCATTGCATACCGAAAAGTACAAGTATTATTCCGATTACAAGCCTCAAAACCTCGATAGGGATAAAAAGTACCAGGGTTGAGCCGAATATGGCCACAAGAGCCGCCAATGTCAGAGTAGCGGCAGCAGCACCAAGCAAGCTGCTTTTCCAGTTGATGGTGACGCCAACTACCAATACAATCGTCAGAGCTTTGACAAACTCAACCATCGAAGCAAGAAAAGACGGTAGTGCAGAAGACCAAACCATTAAAATTCCCCTTTCTGTCGTTAGTTTTCACTATGTTTTTCACTTATAAAAAAGTAACATCCGTTACAAGTATTTTAACACAATGTAACGGATGTTACAATATATATTTTTAATTTAATTACAAATATTTATATTTCAAGATACAGATATGTGTCAACAAGATTATTTCTTTTTCAGGATATCAGCCTTGTATTTCTTTAAGGCAGTGTCTTCATTTCTAAGTGCAGC
>CALMWN010000569.1 GCA_937873555.1 uncultured Clostridia bacterium | reverse complement strand
GCCTTAAGCGGTCGCCCTGAGGCATTTAAAGCAGCATTGTCCGCAGGAGTGGACGGCTTTGTCAGCAAGGGCGATCAGCCTGAAAGGCTTCTGGATATTATAAACAATTGCAAGGGGAAAAATACAAATGACAAACAATGAATACCAAATGATATCATTTGGCAGTAAGAATCAAACAGATGGAGGTTTTACATCATGCAACTGTCGGATTACGAATTGGTAAGGAAAACCCTGGATGGGGATCAAAATTCTTTTGCAGAGCTGGTTTCAAGATATAAAAAACTGATATACAGTGTCGTGTATCACTATATAAAGAACAGGGAAGGGATGGATGACATCTGCCAGGAAGTTTTTATAAAAGTATACAAAGCGTTACCTACTTACAATCCTCAGTTTAAATTTTCGACCTGGTGTGTTAAAATAACTACAAATTTGTGTGTAGATACAATACGAAGAAAAAGAGTAAACCTCGTACCGATGGAAGAAATCGAAAGTGTCTCCCGTGAAAGCGATACACCCGAGAAAAGATACATAAGCAGGGAGAGGTCTGTTGAGATCAGGAAGGCGATTACCAGGCTTCCGGAAAAGTACAGGACATTGATAGTTTTATATCATCAAAAGGGTATGTCTTACAAGGAAATGGCAGCCATGCTCAACAAACCAATGTCAATGATAAAAAACAGGCTATACAGAGCCAGGTTTATCTTAAGAGAAAGCCTTGACGGGCTGGACTGCGGCGTATAAGAATATTCACCAACCGACATAATTTCAGAGATAGTGATAGGGGAGTAATGATAATGAAGTTGACTGAACTCTCAATTAGAAAACCAATAGCTGTTACCATGATAGTCATATTGTTCGTTCTGCTCGGTATTATGGGCTACATAAATCTTGGTGCGGACCTGTTTCCTCCGGTAAACATACCGGTAATGCTGATAAGCTCAACATATCCGGGTGCAGGAGCGGATGAGATCGAGAAGGACGTCATAAAGCCTATAGAAGATGCAGTATCCGGTATTAGCGGGCTTGACAAGATACACTCCAATGCTTCAGAGGGACTGGCACAGGTAACTCTTGTTTTCAAGCTGTCGGCTGACACAAGTTCCGCCTTCATGGACACTCAGAAGGCGCTGGAAAGTATTGCCGGAAACCTGCCGAAGGATGCCGGCAAGCCGAAGCTGTACAAATATGATCAAAATGCAGAGCCTATTCTTGTGCTGACGCTTTCGGGTGATAAGCCCATGGAAGAACTCTATAACAATGCGGATAAGCTCAAGGAGCGCATAGAGAGAGTAGAAGGTGTAGGTAACGTCAGTATATTCGGCGGAATGAAAAAGGAACTGACAATAAAAGCGGATAAAACAAAACTCGATTATTACGGAATTAATATCAGCCAGATTGTTAACCGCCTGCAGGCAGACAACATCAATTTCCCGGGTGGCGTCATGAACCAGCCCGGCCAGGATAAGGTAGTAAGCATAGAAGGTGAGTTCAGCGATATAAATCAGGTCAGGGATTTCAGAATACCGGTAAAGGACGGTTCCATAAGTCTTGGCGACATAGCCGATGTATCGCTGGAGTATCCGAAGGCCAAGGATTTGTCCAGGGCGAATGGTAAGACCGCAGTAGGATTGATTGTCCAGAAACAGAGCGATGCCAATATAGTAGAAACAGGAAGGAAAGCCAAGCTGGAAATCAACAGTATTAAGTCCACCTTAAAGGATATAGACGTGAAAATCGTCCAGGACTCGACAGTTTTCATCACATCTTCCCTGACCGAAACTCAGAAGAACCTGATAGAGGGTGTTTTGACAACAGCCCTGGTGCTTTTCCTGTTTCTGAGACAGTGGAATTCGGTGTTCATAGTAATGATCGCAATTCCAACCTCATTGATCTCCACGTTTTTCATGATGTACTTTTCTAAGTTTTCATTCAACATGCTGTCATTGATGGGACTTGCGCTGTGTGTCGGTATTCTGGTTGATGACTCGGTTGTTGTGCTTGAAAACATACACAGGCATCTGAAAATGAAAAAAGACCCGAAAACAGCTGCATTGGATGGAAGAAGCGAGATAGGAATGGCTGCCATCGCCATTACACTTTCAGATATAGTGGTATTTGCTCCAATAGCCTTCATGTCGGGTATGGTTGGCCAGTATTTCAAACAGTTCGGACTTGTGGTGGTGTTTGCCACACTGTTCTCCCTGTTTATATCCTTTACTGTCACTCCCATGCTTGCTTCGAGGATGTTCAGGCTCAGGCAGCCCGGTGAAGGAAGGCTGGCCTTCCTATACAGATTCATGGAGGAAATGGAAGAAAAACTCAAGGTGCTATATGAAAAAGTCCTTCTTACTGCATTGGAACACAGGTTGAAGTTTGTTTTGCTCATAGTCGGGCTGCTGGTCATAAGTATATCCTTCCTGGTAACGGGAAGAATTGGAACAGAGTTCATGCCCTACACGGATGATGGTGAATTCAATATAAAGTTCACTCTAAATCCCGGTTCGACTATAGAAAATACCGATGAAAAGGCTAAAATGATTGAAAAATATGTAGCCACAATTCCGGAGCTGAACTACTATTATACAAGGGTCGGAGTTGACAATCTGGCCAACAAGGGACAGCTGTTTGTGAAGCTTGTCGACAAGAAGGAACGGCGTGCATCCCAGAAGGATGTTGTTATGCGGGTACGTGACTGGGCAGCTGAAAACATGACAGGAGTGGACCTTTCAGTGACCGAACCGAGCATGGGCGGAGACGGAAGCGGAAGCAAGCCCATAAATATAAACATCAAGGGCACAAGGACGGAAGTAATCCAGGAGATTACAAACAAGGTGGAGGATATCGTAAAGACAGCGAAAGGGACTATTGAAGTGGGGAATACTTTTGAAGACGGTAAACCTTCCTATAAGATAAAGATTGACAAGACTGCTGCGTCAAAATACGGAGTAACCACCCTTGACATATCGAATGCCATCAGGTCGGGCATAGAGGGCAGCAAGGCCGGTGTATACAGGGCCGACGGCGAGGATTATGACGTAAGGGTGAAACTTGATGAGGCTTCGGTCAAGGATATCAATGACTTAAGTACGTTGTCGGTGATGACGAGCTCCGGTAAGCTGATACCGGTAGGACAGCTTGCATCTGTGAGCCTGTCCGACAGTCCGGCCTTTGTAAAAAGGCTTGACAAACAGAGAATGTCCACGGTAAGCGCAAACATTCAGAAAGGATATTCATTGGGTGGAGTGAGTGCAGAGATAAACAAGGAGCTCAATAAGCTGAAGCTGCCCCAGGGCTACAGTCTTTCCTTCGGAGGAGATCAGGAGATGATGATGGATACCTTCAAATCCCTCATACAGGCGTTGATACTCTCCATCCTGCTGGTTTATATGATCCTGGTGGTGCTGTATGAATCCTTCCTTACACCTTTTGTAAGAATACTGGCTCTGCCTGTAGGTTTCATAGGAGCCCTGACTATGCTTGCCCTGACGGGGAAATCCCTCAATATGATGTCCATGATAGGCTTGATAATGCTTGACGGGCTTGCAGCAAAGAACGGTACTATTCTTATAGATTTTACAAACAGCCTTATGGCCAGGGGGATGAGCCTTAGGGACGCACTTCTGGAGGCAGGGAAAACAAGGCTTAAGCCGATACTGATGACATCCGTTGCAATGATAGTAGGTATGCTTCCGACGGCGCTATCCTTTGGAGACGGTAGTGAATTCAAATCGGGTATGGCTCTGGTAATAATCGGCGGCATGATATCGTCCACATTATTATCGCCTGTACTGCTTCCTGTAGCTTACACACTGCTGGAGGATTTACGGGTGATGGTCAGAAAGCTGTTTACCCGGAAGCACGAGAAAAATGGCAGAGAAATTAATTTTACGGGATTGGGAGGAAAGACAAGTGAATCGTAAGTTTATATCATTATGTTTGATTATATCCTTTATTGTGCTGGCATTTACAGCCTGTGGAAATAAAAAGGCCGAGGATCAGAATGGAAAGAGCAAAAATGTAAAAGTGGCAAGTGTGAAAAAGGACAGCATAATTGTAGAGAGTGAATTTGCAGGTGAGGTAAAAGCAGCTGAAGAAACCGGTGTGGTGCCCAAAATGCCCGGTAAGGTGAAAGAGGTAATGGTAAAGGTGGGAGATGCCGTTAAAAAGGATGATGTGCTTTTTACACTCGATTCCGATGACCTTAAGGCGCAGCTTGCCCAGGCTGAGTATGGGGTGGAGGCTGCCAGGGCGAGCCTTCAGAAAACCAGGAGTTCAGCATATTCCCAATCCCATATCCAGACACAGGTTGAACGTGACCAGGCAAAGCTCAGCTTTGAGGATGCCAGTACGGATTATACCAGATACAGCGCATTGTTTGAAATCAATGCAGTGTCCCAGCGGGAAATGGAAGCAGTGAAGACAAAGCTTGACCTTGCAAAACAAAGGTACGACAGTGCACAGAAAAACCTTGACCTGCTGGAAAAGAGCAGTGGGCCGGAGTCCATCAGGATTGCAGAATCCCAGCTTAATCAGGCAATCGCCGGTGCTGAGCTGGTGAAGACACAATACGGCAACACTACGGTAACCGCTCCGATTTCAGGATTTATAGCAGCAAAGAATATCAACCCGGGAGAGGGTGTATCCTCGGCTGCCCCGGCTGTCATAATATCAAACACAACAGAACTTAATGCGGAATTGAATATACCTGAAAAGCTTATAAACAAGTTCTACAACGGCCAAAAACTTGCTATTACGGTCCAATCCCTCGGCAGCGGGACTTTTGACGGTGAAGTTGCATCCATAAGTCCGTCAATAGATGCTGCAACCAGGAATTTCAAGGTGAAAATAAGGTTTATAAACAAAACAGAGGATATAAAACCCGGTATGTTTGCAAAAATCAAAGTGGCCGTAGACAGCAGGAGTGATGTGATTGCAGTTCAGAGCCAGGCTGTTTTCGCTGAAAACGGCGTATATTACACTTATGTGGTAAAGGATGGAAAATCAGTAAAAACTCCTGTCAAAATAGGCCTTTCCAACAACAGGCTTATAGAAGTTACACAGGGGCTGAATGTGGATGACAAGCTGATAATGGAGGGGCAGAGCTTCCTCGCCGATGGAGAAGCCGTAAAGATTCTGGAAAAATAAATATATGGTTGGATTTAAGGAAATTTTTAGTTGTTTTGCATGATTGTTTATAGGATACATCTTGCAAATATGCAAAAAATATGGTATAGTAATCACGCAGGCCCATACTCTATAAAGATTTAATTAGTTTTTTAGACGATAATCTCCTTGATTATTGGAGTAATAGTCAAAAATCGGTTAAATCCAAATAATTAAGGAGGTAAATAGATATGGCGGATAAAACATTAGTTTGTAAAGATTGTAATGCGGAATTCATTTTCAGTGAAGGCGAACAGGCTTTCTACAAGGAAAAAGGATTCGAAAACGAACCGCAAAGATGCCCTGACTGCAGAAAAGCAAAGAAGCAACAGAGGAACAATAACAACAGAGGCGGCGGAAGAAGCTTCGGCAATAGATGGTAAACAGGAGGGAGAGTGAAAGCTCTCCTTTTTAATTTGTTAAAGTGTGTATCAGCTCAAAAAACAAAGAGATATGTGAATGAGGTGAAGGAAAGCTGACTGCTGGTTCAAGGTTTTGACAATATAGTGAGAATATTGCCGCTGTGCCATCCTAATTGTTTGGTACGGCGGCTCTTTCTTTCCAGGCTGTTTGAACTGCAAATTTTAAAGCAGTATAATTAGTACAATATAAAAATTCGCATTTTATGTGTTTATTATTTATGATTTACAATCAATGAAAGGATAATTATCATGCATATCCGTAAGGATGTATTGAACCTTACTATTCCCATATTTACCGAGCAGACTTTTATAATTACCATGGGAGTAATTAATGCCATCATGGCGGGGCACATAGGAAAGGAAGCCGTTTCTGCAATCGGCATGGTGGATTCGGTAAATAACATGTTCATTGCATTCTTTTCTGCGCTTGCCGTAGGTGCCACTGTTGTAGTAGCCCATTTTGCAGGCAAGAGAAATAATGAAAAGGCCAATGAAGCTACCAAGCAGGCTTTATACTCCGGATTTATCCTTGCCGCCGCAATTGCTTTAATGACCTGGGTTTTCCGCCATGTCCTGATCAGTACATTGTATGGCGCTGCGGAGCAGCAGGTTCTGAACAATGCATATCTGTACCTTCAGATTACTTTGCTTACGTACCCGCTGATTGCAATAACATCAATTGCCGCAGGTGTATTAAGGGGAGCAGGAGATACGAGGACCCCTGCCAAGGTAACGCTTCTAATGAATGTGATCAATATTATTCTAAGCTATCTGTTGATATACGGTTTGGATGTAAGGAACTCACACCTGCACATATATATCCCACAGATGGGTATCACCGGGGCGGCACTGGGTATAGCAGCCGCCAGGATCACCGGTTCAGTAATCATCTTGTTCACTTTGCTTAAAGGTTCGAAAATCATAAGGCTTGACCGTTTGTTCTCTTTCAGATTTGATATGGAGCTTCAGAAATCAATTTTCGGGATAGGAATTCCTGCCAGCATAGAATCAATGTTTTTTAACATCGGAAAGCTTATTACCCAGATATTCATCGTAGGAATGGGAACCGGGTCGATAGCGGCAAATTATATTGCAAGCTCGGTCTTCGGGATAATCAATGTTGCCGGAAGCTCCTTAAGCATTGCAGCTACGACCATGGTCGGACAAAAAATGGGAAGCGGTGAAAGTGAAGAAGCCCAGAGTATTCTTTCATACCTTGTCAGGTTTTCAACCTTGTGTTTTCTTGTTCCATGCACAGTAGCCGTGATTTTTTCAAAACCGATCGTTATGATGTATACTCAGGATGCCGAAATAATCCACCTTGCATCCAATTTGATCATGTATTCCGCACTGGTCACTCCTCTTCTGTGGACCCTGTCGTTTATGCTGCCGGCCGGGCTTAAAGGCGCCGGAGACGTGAAGTACACAATGGTTACTGCCATTATAGGGATGTGGGTATTCAGAATCACACTCGGATACATACTCGGGATACCGTTGAAATTTGGGGTTTTAGGTGTTTGGTTCGGAATGTTCATTGACTGGCTGGTCAGGGGAATACTGTATTACAGAAGACTGAAAAACGGAAAATGGAAGAACAACGTCGTTATCAAATCCATGGAAGAAGCGGCATAATAGGGAAATCCCTCATTAGCCTTTGGATTATATTAAATGTATTTCCCGCCATGACAAGTATTCCGGTGACAATAACTGCGATACCCAGAATTTTCTTGAAAATTTGCAGCCATGGGGAGTCGATGTGTGTGTAGTGCTCAATCAGATCGATTTTTCCGATGAAAACCATCCACCAGGAAGTTGACCCGATGAACACTCCAAGTACCAGTATAGAGGCATGAATAAAGCTGGCATTGGATAATCCTATTCCAAGACCGGCGAATAAGGCTAAAAATGTAAAGAGTGTCAGCGGATTAGTGAAGGACAGGAAAAATGTGGAGGCATATGAACCGAAAAAATCGGTTTTATTAGTTGAAAGTTTACGCTCGCTGGTTTTCAAGGCAATGATGGAAAAGCCCACATAGATTAAAAACACCCCTCCTATGATACGGAGAAATCCCTGGTGCTCAAGAAGGATCTGTGATATATATGTCAGGCCGAATCCGATAATGCCGGCATAAATCCCATCGGCGGTTGCCGCTCCAAGGCCTGAAAACAAGCCGTGGAGCTTTCCCTTCTTCAGGGCGTTGGTCATGCAAACCATCCCTGTTGGTCCCAGAGGGGCGCCGATAATCATTCCGGTGAGTATTCCTTTTAACAGAAAACTAAAATCCATATGTAATTTCCTTAAGATTTATAGTATATTTACTGCTTGCTGCAACTGCCCTGCCATTATAATATTTATGCATATCCTTGCAATTAATGTTTACCTGTTCTGTAACATCTGAAGAAAGAATTATCGGAACCCTGGTCAATCATAAATCATATGGGGGATGCACGGCAAAATTTTCACATGGCATTCAGAAAAATCTCATGCAGTTTTCCATTCAGCCTTATGTTGAATTTTCTCAAAGTCTGATCAAGGGCTTTTAATGTAATGTACAGCTTTTCCTCCCTGCAGTTCTCACCCATATGTCCTATGCGTAATACTTTATCCTTCAGAAAATCAAAACCACCTGCTATGATTATACTATATTCATTGAACATTTCCATATAAATATTCTCGAAAGTTGTTCCTGGAGGCAAAAGCATAGTGGTGGCAGTGCTTGAAAAGCTGTCAAGCGGGAAAAGCTCAAGACCGGCATCCACCAGGCTTTTTCTCACTGCAGCGGCCGTTTTTGCGTGCCTTTCCAGAACCGCTTGATCCTGCAGAAGCCTTTCAACTGCAGCTCTTAAGGCATAAATGTCACTTATCGGCAGCCTTATATTGATGAATTTTGTAAAAATAAACACTAAAGCAATCAAGAGGCCGGTAATTGCCAGATCTTTTACTTTAGTTTGTACCGTGTGGGCTGTTGATATTCCGTTTTCCATGTTTTTACCTCCAAAGTGAATAATGTTTTACAATAAACTGTATCGATATAATTATTAAGTGTATCGAATAATTTAAGCTATTGTAGTACTATCCGAAACGGATGTCAAAAGTGTTTTCAGTTTTTTCCCTTGTTTGATTTCCAAATGTATGGGAAAATGTATTTATTAATATGATCCGACCGATACATAGATAACCAAATTTAAAAGTGATTTATCCAGCAATGAAATCACCCCTTCCACAGGTGATTTCCTATCTGGAAATCACTAAGTTTAAATTTGGTTATCTTTAGAGAGGGATGTTGACATTATGAAACCGCATGATTTGATGGAAAAGGTTGAAAAGGCAGTTAGAGCCGCAGGGAGAATAATCAGAGATACCAGACTGGACGAAAGCCACATAACTGTGAAAGGTACGGCAAATTTCGCTACACTTGTCGACTTTGAGGTTCAAAGCTACCTTATGCAGGAACTTGCCGGGATAATACCGGGAAGCAATGTAATAACCGAAGAATCCGAGGATAACCGGTTCAACCTGGACAGCCCGACCTGGGTGCTTGATCCTGTGGATGGTACCACAAATCTCATGTATGGCTGCAGAATGTCGGCAATTTCAATCGCGTTGTATATTGGGCAAAAACCTGAACTGGGTATTATCTTCAATCCCGAGTCGGATGAAATGTTTACTGCCGAAGCGGGAAAGGGTGCTTTTTTAAACGGCAGAAGCATCTCTGTAAGCAGGAATGGCAGGCTGCAGGATTCGCTGATCGGATTTGGCACCACCCCGTATGATAAGACGAAGTCCCTGCAAACCTTCGAGAGGGTGCACAGCATTTTTACCGCATGCAGGGATGTGAGAAGGTCCGGTTCGGCAGCCCTGGACATTGCATATGTT
>CALMWN010000568.1 GCA_937873555.1 uncultured Clostridia bacterium | reverse complement strand
TTCTCCGTAACCTTGCTTTTTCTTCTTATACCTGCTGTATCAATGAAAATGAACTTATCCTCCCCGCTTATCACATATGTATCGATTGCATCCCTTGTTGTGCCGGGAACATCGCTTACAATGACCCTTTCTTCTCCGAGCACCTTGTTAATAAGAGAGGATTTGCCAGCATTGGGCTTTCCTACGACAGCCACCTTTATTATTTCCTCATCGATTTCTTCGGTATCTTCAACCGGAAAATGCTTAAACACCTCATCCAGAAGCTCACCCATCCCAAGCCCGTGTACCGAGGATATTGTCAGGATATCTCCCATGCCCAGGTTATAAAACTCATAGACATCTGCCGGCGGTTCACCTACCCTGTCCACCTTATTGACAGCAACAATCACAGGCTTACTGGATTTTCTCAGCATTGTGGCGACTTCCTTGTCGGATGCGGTCATCCCTTCCTTTGCGTCAACCATGAATATTATGACATCCGCCATTTCTACCGCAGTTTCCGCCTGTCTTTTCATTTGCTGCATGATCTGATCCTCGGAATATGGTTCTATTCCTCCGGTATCAATAAGAGTAAATTTCCTGCTTCTCCATTCCACCTCGGTATATATCCTGTCACGGGTAACACCGGGAGTGTCCTCTACAATTGAAATCCTCTTTCCTGCTATATAGTTAAAAAAAGTGGACTTACCCACATTAGGCCTTCCAACTACTGCAACTACAGGTTTTGCCAACCCACTCACCTCCATCAAATCTCAATAATCCTTGCCAAGAACCTTAAGAACAAAATCACTTCCATTGTTATCGACGGCAGTAACCTTTACTTTCAAATGCTGTTCAAGCATCCCCAGGGTGTAGTCGTCCAGAAGCACATCCTCTCCCGACCGGAGCATGCTTGAAGATACCAGCAGCTCCTGTCCGAGTTCCTGTCCTCCAAGCAGGGCAACAATGTCCGTTCCCGTGAGAAGTCCTGCTACTGTTACATTTTCTCCGAAATAGTCATTTTTTATTTCATAAACATTAATTCTTAAATTATCATATCTTTTTTCGAGTGATTCTGCCATGGCCTTAATGTATCCATAAGCTGAAACTCCTGTAGCAATGCTGACATTCCTGGCTTGCTCAAGCTTTAATTCAGCCGCCTTTGGATCTTCAACAAACTGATTGAATTCATGGGTCAGTAGTGCTATTAGCCCCACCCCATTCTCAATTTGCGGAAAATCCTCATACTCTTCATATCGGGGTATAGTTGTCTTCGCCATTATATAAAATTCATCCGCCAGATATACCACCCTTGACCCATACCTTTTCAGAAGCTTTTTCTGCCAGGCTTTAACCTGCCGTACTACCTCTCTTGATGCTTCCATATCATAAGGAAGCAGGAGGCAAAGCCCCTCCCTGTGTCTGGTAATACCTACAGGCACTACAGAAATACTGCCGATTCCCGGATAAAGGGACGACAAATCCGATATTGTCCTGTCCAGTTCTCTGCCATCATTTATATGCCTGCATAAAACTATCTGGCAATTGACCGTAATGCCTTTATCAACCAGGCTTTTTATCCTTTCCGAAATATTCCCTGCGAACCTGTTTTTCAGCATAAATGTCCTGAGGTCGGGATTTGTTGTATGAACCGATATGTTTATCGGCGACATCCTGTATTTGATTATGCGTGCCATGTCATCATCATTCATATTTGTCAGAGTCACATAGTTGCCTGTGAGAAAAGAAAGCCTGGAATCGTCATCCTTGAAATACAAGGTCTCCCGCATTCCCTCAGGTAGTTGGTCAATAAAACAAAAAATGCATTTGTTTGTACAGCTTTTCGCATCATCAATCATTGACTGTGCAAATTCCAGACCCAGGTCTTCATATTCGTCCTTTTCTATTTCAACTTCCCAGATTTCACCATTCTTCTTTTCTATTTCTATCAGTAGTTCCTCGTTTGCCATGAGAAACCTGTAATCAAATACATCCTGCACTTTCTCGCCGTTCAAAGCAAGCAGGATATCGCCCTGCTCTATTCCGGCTTCTTCAGCAATGCTCCCCGGCTGGACGTATTCAATTAAAACCCGCCTGTCTCCCAAAGCAAACCCTCCCACGTAAAAAGCAGCAGTACGTGTGGACTGCTGCTTTTAATATCAGACATTATTTTGATTCAACCTTAACAACCTCTTTACCG
>CALMWN010000567.1 GCA_937873555.1 uncultured Clostridia bacterium | reverse complement strand
GTCGGCAGCGTCAGATGTTTATAAGAGACAGCTACAAGGGGGGTGACAGGATGCTTTGGCTTACTTTCATAAATACTTCGCATCCGTCATGCAGGGGGGAATGCCCCCCTATGAGAGGCCAAGCCCCTGCACCCTATATTTAGTTTACAGTTCTATTTCTATAGTTACAGAACAGATAAAAGCACCCTTTGGGGTGCTTACTGTCTTGCACTGCTCTCGAGATGCTTTTTGAGGACATCCTCTATTTCTTCTTTGCTAAAAGGCTTTTTTACAAAGTCAATGGCACCATTTTTTATTGCATCCTTTATTGCCTGCTGTCCGGTAACAGCAGAAATCATTATGATTTTTGAGCTCGGACTCACTTCGAGTATCCTTGAAACTGCATCCACTCCACTTAAGTTTGGCATTGATATATCCAGGGTTATAAATTCAGGTTGTATCTCCCCGGCTTTTTCAACTGCCTCAAGTCCGTCTTCCGCATAATACAGGTCGGTGTATCCGGCCTGCTTTATTGTATTTCCGATCAGATTCCTCATAAAAGCTGCATCATCTACTATAAGTATTTTGGGTACCTTCATTTAATACACTCCCCGGAATCACTTCGTGAGATATTTATCTTTCGCGTGGTGCAATATCACCAGGTTTATATGCCGAGTATCTTTTCAACCTGGCTTTTCATTTCAGTTTTGTCACAATTGGCATTATGCCGTATCTCCCTGGTTTCCAGGCCCTTAAGACTATCCGGAACCGGCAGTCTGCATTTTTCAGATAAAATCTCAAGCAGGTCAAATTCATTTTTCCCTTTGATAAATTCTTCTCCGAATATTGCTTTTGCAACACTCTCATTAAATTTAAACGGACTTGCCGTAGAAGAAATGACTGTCTTGGTCATGTCTCCAGTTGAAATGACATACTTGTCATAAACGTCCACACCGACTGCGGTATGGGTATCTATAAGGTAATCATTTTCCTTGTACAGATACTCTATGGTCTTCAGTGTATCGCTCTCGTTTGTAAAGTCCGCCCAGAATACGGCAGATATCTTCTTTTTGACATCGGCGTCAACAATATACATCCCGTCATTCTTAAGCCTGCCCATCCAGTCATTTATCCGCTCGCTGTTATGCTCCGTGATTTCATACAAAAGCCTTTCAAGATTACTGGAAATAAGTATATCCATAGAAGGAGATATGGTCTTTTTGAATTCCCTTCTCCTGTCATATACACCGGTTCTGATAAAGTCTGTGAGAACATTGTTGTCATTTGACGCACATATGAGTTTGTTAATCGGAAGCCCCATCCTCAAGGCGTAATACGCGGCCAGGATATTGCCGAAATTGCCTGTAGGAACAACAACGTTAATCTTGTCTCCCAGGGTTACCTCACTGTTTTTCACCAGATCTGCATAAGCTGAAAAATAGTAAACTATCTGTGGAACAAGCCTTCCCCAGTTTATGGAATTGGCTGAAGAAAATTTGTAGCCTCCTCCTTCCATCCTCCGGTTCAGCTCCATATCCCCAAAAATGTCCTTTACACCGTTTTGAGCATCATCAAAATTCCCTTCCACGGATATGGCATGGACGTTTTTCCCTTCCTGGGTAACCATCTGCATTTTCTGAACTTCACTCACCCCGTTGTTTGGGAAAAACACTATTATCCTTGTACCGTCAACGTCCTTAAAACCCTCCAATGCAGCCTTACCCGTATCCCCCGACGTAGCGACAAGAATTACGACCTCATCCTTTTCTCCCAGTTTTCTGACAGCCTTCACAAGCAAATGAGGCAATATCTGTAGCGCCATATCCTTGAAAGCACATGTAGGTCCATGCCACAGCTCCTGAACAAACACATTCTCGTTCAGTTTGTGTACAGGGGCTATTTCGTCGCATCCAAATTTTGCCTTCGTATATGCACTGTTTACACACTCGGTGATTTCTTCAACAGTGTAATCATCAATATAGTGTTTGAGTATTTCAACGGCTCTCTCCTGATAACTTATATTTACCAGTCTTCCTATATCTTCGAGAGAAAGCTTCACTCTTTCTTCAGGTACAAACAGTCCACCATCGGGAGCAATTCCTTTTTTTATCGCCTCTGCAGACGATATGGATTTTAGTCCCCCTCTAGTACTTTCGTAAAGCATGTTACGCCTCCTAATGCCATTTCACATAATTTATTTTCATAAATAAATAAGGTTATTCGTGCAAATCCGTAAACATACAGGTTATTCTAATAATAATACAATTGATGTAAAAAATAAAGCACATTTTCTATACCGCTTTATCTTTTGAAAAATGAGGTCATAATCAGTTTCCTTAATAAACTCTTCCGCTGCCTGATATTTGAAAATAGCATGATTGCAGATTTTTCCCCTGATGAATACAGGTATTTCTTTTCAGCATCCGTCAGATTGAAATCCAAAAAGGAAACCATTGATGTATCGATATTCGCAACAACCCCCTTGAAATACACATCTTTGGGAATTCCAAGGTCATGAACGGCAGAAATGAGACCCTTTAATATATTCAGAGGAGTATCAAAACTTATAATATTGCTTATACCTCCTCCGTCCAGTCTGAAGCCAGCTGTCTGTATTTCTTCCGAGTTGTCGATCAGCCAGAAGGGAAAATTATCAAATACACCTCCATCTACAATATGAAATGTTTGTGATACTCCCTGTTCCTGTTTCTTCAGTTCCACCGGTTTGAAAGCAAAAGGGACACTGGTGCTCATTCTTACCGCTTTTGAAACCCTTAATCCGTCCGGATTTATCCCATAAAACGCAATATCATCCGGTAGTACGACAGTTTTTGCCCTTGTTGCATCGACCGCAGTCATCCTTACTTTATAACCGTTGGGATTTGCCTTGTCTGCCATCCCCCCCCGCAAATCACCGAACGTTTGTATCCCACGCCCGGCCAGTACCTTATCCACCCATTCCTCCAGGTAGTCCCCGTCATAAAGGCAGCCTTCCTTGCTATAAGTTACGGCGTTTTTTAAAATATTGCCTCGATAGCTTGAAAGCTCTGCAGTCCTGCTTCTATCCCGTATTTCAGCCTGGCCTTTGCACAAAAAGTGTAACAGACTGCCGGCTCCGGTGCTCCTGTATTCATTTGCAAACCTCATATACCTTGAAACCGCAGAAACCTTACCGGGGATTTCATTTATCTCCAACTGCTGCATGTCAAATTCATTCATTATATTCTTCAATTCTTCGGTGCTGTAGCCTGCAGCTGCAAATGAGCCGGCCAGCGCACCGGCTGAAACCCCTGCAATGTTTCCCCATTTGTATCCTATTCTTTCCGCAACCCCAAAAGCGCCAATATACGCGATACCTTTCACTCCTCCGCCGCTAAGGACAAGATTCACCCTGTTATTGAATAAATTCACCTTATACCGCCCCATAATAACATACTACTAGTGTATATATATTAAATCGGAAGGCGTATAATTATATGATTTTGAAACCAGGACTTAAAAATACCTGCATCAATACCGTCATAAGCATCACTCCGGCTGTTTTTACGATAATTTGCGGTTTAGCTGTAAGATATCTCTTTTTCATATCGGTTGATCCGCCACTTTGCTTCAGTGACACTCCTACATACATGGATGGAGCCTTTAGCATATTCCATCACTTGCATATGAACGAATACAGGCCCCCCGTTTATCCTGCCGGCCTTATGCTGTCAGGGATTTTGTTCAACTGGGAAAACGTTGGTACCGGAATAATCTATTTCCAAATCGTGCTTTCAGCGGTCAATTCATTTTATGTTTTCAAGCTTGTGTCCCTTTCATTCGGTAATAAACTTCTGGCGTATTTCGCCGCTTTTATGGTAACCATCAGTTACAAGATCTTCGCCTGGGATTTTGTGATACTCGCAGAAAATTTCTCCATACTTACTGTCACATTACTGACCTACAACCTGATAATGTACATAAAATATTATAAAAAAGCAACTCTGGCCATCATCTGGGTGTTATCCGTCCTTGCGATTTTTACCAAGCCCTTCTTTCTTTTCATACCCTTTATAATTCTGCTTATATTTGCAGCAAGTATTTTCATTTATGGAAACAAAGTCATAAGGTCTCATACCAGGCTGGCGGTTACAGGCTTTATTGCAGTATATATCTGTGTTTTTGCCTATTCAATGGTAAACTACCTGCAGAATGGATATTTTGGATTAACCACGGTAAGCAACGTCAATTCCTTCGGAAAGGTCATCCAATATAAGATGGAGAACCTGGGTGATAACAAAAAACTGATCGGAGATATAAAACATGCCATGGAAAATGAAAAAGACGAATATAAAGTGGGGAATGAATTTCTTGAACCTTGGCATTTCATATATTCTTACCGGTGGGAAGGAAATCACTACAGCGAAGTTGGGCGATTCTCCAGGCAGGTAATATTGCACCATCCTGCAGAGTATGCGGCCAGAAGCATCAAACTCACATATGAATTAATTGTACTTGATTCTCAGATCAGGAACTATATTGCGGATGCAGCGTTGACCAGAGCGGGTCATCCCAATAAAACCCTGCTTGCACTGAGGAAATTTACAGACATTTTTGACCGTTTGTACATTTTTCTGAGTTTATGTGCCATAGAAATGTTTATAATTATTATATTTGTCAAGCGAAAAGCATTCAATATAGAAAAGCAGGCAACGTTCATAATCCTGGTGATTATTCTGTATCACTTTCTTGTCAGCGCATTTATTTCTTATGGCGATTACAGCAGGCTCATTGCGCCATGTTATGCCCTGATATATTCGATCATCTGTCTTAACATTTACAGGGTGGTATCATATTTTGCTGCAGTTATAGAATGCATTGCAGGTAGAATTCTCAAGGCTGGGAATTAAGTTCATTGATTCTGTAGTCCGAGTATCTGGCATATTCACTGTTCGGAAATCTCTCCTTGATTTTTTGAAAAGTACTGAGGGCATTTTTTTTATCATTCAGACCCATATAGCACTTTCCCAGATTATACAAGGTATCGGGCAAATATGCCCAGTCGTTTCCATAGGCCAGCACTTTATTCAGCTTATTGACTGCTTCCTGAAGCTTTCCTGAAGAAAGCAGGCTTATTCCTTCACCGTAAGCACTCCATGCAGACCTTGGAACCGCACTGTTGTAAAGACTGTCAAATTTGGCTTTTTCCGCATCCTTGAAGTTG
>CALMWN010000566.1 GCA_937873555.1 uncultured Clostridia bacterium | reverse complement strand
AGTCAGAAACTAATTTGATGAAAGGGTCAAAAGAAACCGTTTGTACAAAATCAATATTGACGTAATAATTTAGTTGAGAATATCATCTAACTTTAGGATTAACGTTATAAAAAATCCGATAAAGGCAAAGTTGGCGAAAGCCAACGACGCAAAGCCACGGGTCTGAAGGCTCAAGGAGTACAAAGACAGCCGGGCTACCGAAGAATGGTTACCATTGTTACCGAGTTTCAACAATGTTTTGTACGTCATTGTGTAACAAGCCTATCTTTGATAGCTTTGCTGTCATGGATAGGCTATTTTTTTTTGACTTTCTGCACAATGTCAAAAAGATTAACCCGTCTACCATTAATAATTACCGGAGCGCCCTGAAATTCATTTACACAGCGGTTCTGAAAAAGGAATGGGATGATTTTTCCTTTCCACACATCAACGTTTACAGCTTCAAAATCAAGGATATTGAGCTTCCCAAGCCTGCAACTACCAATAAGCAAATGACTTATGAGCAAGCTATGCACAAAATGGTGATTGAAATGGAGCTCCGCGGCCTGGCTACAGGAACTCAAAGCTCCTATCTCCGGGCTGTAAGAAACTTTATCCTGTTTACCGGGAAACGTGATTCCCTGCTTTCGCTGACTTTAGATGATGTCAAAACTTTTATGCATCACCATTTGAAGATACTGCTCCAGACCCCGCAGACCATAAACATAAAACGCGCTGCTATAAAATTCCTGTATGTAAATGTATTGGATATCACCTGGGATGACAACAAGGTCTCAAATGTAAAAACCCACAAAACAATTCCCGTTGTTCTGTCCATGAATGAGGTTGCAAGGTTTATCAATGCGATCGATAATGTAATCTACAAAACCATTGCCATTCTTATGTATTCTGCCGGTCTTAGAGTCAGCGAAGCAATTAGGCTTAAGGTCTCAGACATCGACAGCAAGAATATGCAGCTTTTAATCACAGACGGGAAGCGCAACAAGGACCGTTATGCTGTTTTGTCGGCAAAATGCCTGCAGGCCCTGCGGACTTATTACAAGCTTTACAAGCCTACAAATTATCTCTTTGAAGGTCAGCGGTTTAACCTGTATATTTCAAAGGAAAGTGTAGAGGGTGCCATAACCGTTGCTGCTACGAAGTGCGGTATAACCAAAAAAGTGACCCCTCATACCCTTCGGCATGCATTTGCGACTCATCTCCTGGAAAATGATACAAACCTCTATTATATAAAGCAAATGCTTGGCCACGGCAGCCTACGTTCTTCTTCCAGATACCTGCAGACCTCAAATATGAATGTTAAAAGCCCTTTGGACTTTAATGGCGGCGTTCAATGATAGAGCTTCAAGACATCTTTTTAAAATATGAGAATGCCTACAGAAACAAGTACCGGATCAGTATTTATCAGGATAAAGCAATTACCGCTATTAAAAACTGCAGGACCAACTTCTACGGAGCACATATAGATGTTTGTGAAGAATGCGGCAATGTTGAAATCTCATATAACTCCTGCAAAAACCGCCATTGCCCCAAGTGTCAGACCATTTCCAAGGAACGCTGGCTTGACGCACGAAAGGATGAGTTGCTTCCGGTTAAATACTTCCACGCTGTTTTTACAGTACCCGATGATTTGAACCCTCTAATCTATCAGAACAAAAGGCTTATGTACAATCTGATTTTCAAGGCTTCTTCTGAAACAGTCAAGGAGCTTTCAGAAGATAAAAAATATCTAGGCGGGCAAATAGGGATAACAGCTATTCTACACACCTGGGGACAGAACCTGATGTTTCATCCCCATGTCCATATGATCATCCCTGGCGGAGCTCTTACAGATACACGTAGATGGCAAAAATCCAAGGAGAAATTCTTTATCCCTGTGAAAGTTTTGTCCAGGAAGTTTAGAGGTAAGCTGCTTTATTACCTCAAGGAAGATCGGGACAAGCTGAAGTTCTACGGTTAGCTTGATTATTTGAATGAGAAACAGCACTTTGGTTCATTGCTGAACACTTTATATGAAAAAGACTGGATTGTGTATTGCAAAAAGCCGTTTAAAAGCTGTTCCCACGTAATCGAGTATCTTGGAAGATATACGCACCGGGTGGCAATTTCAAACAGCCGGATCATAAGGCTCGATAATGATATGGTCACCTTCAAATGGCGTGATTACAAGGATGACAATAGCCTGAAGGAAATGACAATCTCAGCAATTGAATTCATGAGACGATTTCTATTACACATTCTGCCTACGGGATTTACGAAAATAAGGCATTATGGCTTTTTAGGGAACCGAAACAAAAATACTAAGCTGCGGCTCTGTCAGAAGCTAACCGGCGGCAGGCTGAAACCTTTGGACAAGAAAAAGCTTTCGGCAGCAGAGATTATTTTTAAAATATCCGGCAGAGATATTACGACATGCTCCTGCTGTGGCTGCAGTAAACAGCCGAACCGATATAGCCAAATGTATAGCAACGCACCGCCGGTTGGCCCGTAAGTAAATAGATTCTCCCGCTTGCCTCTTTAGTGGGGAGGGGGAATCTGTGTCCATTTATACCATACGGCAGACGTTTTGTATATGTTTGGAGAGATTTTTTGGATTCCGCCGATGGTTTTTTGAATTAAGGATGGGGAACAAAAAGATTTAATTTCCATAGACCTCTTCGCCCGACCGCAGTTTAGTACAAAAGTATTTATGCGACATTGGCACCTGGGTTGTACCGTTCTTCCCAGGTGCTTTTTGGTGCCAATCTCGCATAAATCCCTACTCTTTCCGCCAAAAAGTGCACACCCCCTTCACCAAAAGTGCACCCCTACGGTGCATACTTTTTGGCAGAAAGGTGTGCAAAAACCAAGTAACCATGCGGCTTTCAAGCTTTTTTGCCCAAAAAACAGCGGAACCCCTTGAAATCAAGGGGTTCGCATTGTATCAAAATCATAGTTATTATTTGTCTAATGACTATGAATTTGATACAATTTAGCGTTATTCCGACTTCCGCCAAAAAGTATTGATTAACGCTAAAAGGTTTGCACCGTTTTGCTCTACCCGGGAGGGGTATAATCGAGGAATGCCAGCCTTGGATATTCCTAGCCCCGGACTGACAACGAAGTGAAGATATATTTGGTTAGTATATCTATATCCGTTAAACAGATTCCAGGGCATATACTCAGTCAAGCAGCGGTTATTTTGGGCGACTGGAACAGTCATTCCGCTGGCTTTGCATTCTGCCACTACAGTCTGCTGCTCATGTTTCTTCTCTAAAGTACACCTGTGTCCATTTATACCATATGGCAGACGTTTTGTACATGTTTGGAAGGATTTTTTGGAATTTTGCTGACGGTTTTTTGATGAGGATTGAAAGAAAAAGATTTAATTCCCATAGTCATCTTCATCCGTCCGCAGTTTAGTACAAAAGTATTTATGCGACATTGCCACCTGGGAGTAAACCATTATTCCCAGGTGCCAATGTCGCATAAATCCTAACTCTTTGTGCAAAAACTCTACAAAAAGAGCAAAACAACTAAGGGACGGCGACGACTAGATCCTGAGCGAGTCTATGAAGAAACTTTGAACCAAGTACTGTCGGGAAAAATGAACAACCTATTCTATGGTACCGAAATAATCTAAGCGGAAACTCATATGCCAAAATGTGAATAAGGACGACCCCTCATGTGGTGGTCGGTTTTCATAAGCCGGAAAAATTTCGATGGATGTATACACCAAATAAGGAATTTAAATTCATGGAATAATATACAGGAAAGACCTCTTGACAATGTCAAATTAATTTAATGCAATGCTAGTGGGCAAGAACCAAAATTCATGTGTTTATTTTGTTGTAATATTGATTTTTTGATTCAGGTAATAATGGGAATTGTCCTTGCCCCAGTTTCTCCATTCAATTGACCCCGTAGAAAAACCGTATTCCTTTAATTTCTCCCCATGGGGGCCTACAATTTCCCGAACATTTTTATCCTGAGTTAATGAGCCAAACATAACCCAGATGTCATATGTCGGGGAACTACTGATTTCAGTCAAAAAAGCACCATTTTTCACAGTTGCCTCACCCAGTTTGGGAAGGATATCAGGGCCGTTACCGAAAATTAAAAGAGAACCGTCCGGCAAATTGGTTTCCCCTTCGATTTTTATCTGCTCACTGGCTATATATAAAGCTTTAGCTTGGATATGCCATGGTTTTTGAAGGGTAGCGGCAGGTTTTTGGGGTTCAGGGACTTTTCCGCAGCCAACCAGCAATAATAAAATAAACGCCAGAATTAACTTTTTCACATGAAATTCCTCCCAATTAAGGCCGTGACTGATAATCGTAACTCTTAATCTTATTTGTTGTTAAGGGACCCACAATTCCATCAGCCGTTAGTCCATTATTTTGTTGAAAGTTAATAACAGCGTTTTTAGTATTATTCCCAAAAATACCATCTATGTTGCCAAGACCATACCTCAAAGCATCCAATCTTGCCTGGAGTGTTCAGCGACGTCATTTCCACTGGAACCATAAGATAAAGTTCTTGATCCGAACCCTATATTTGAAGATCCAGGATCAGTACCGTTGGGATCAACTGTAGTGAGGTTACTTAGGGTTGTATCATAACTTCCAAAAGCCACCCTATAATGGCTTGCATGGGAAGGCCCCCATGCATCATTAACAATCATCATTTGACCATAATCATCCCACAAATACCCTATTCCTACTACTGAATGGTTCCCATTATTATAATCGGTTGCTTGGATTAAATTAACAACAGGGGGATGAGAAGCGTCTATTTGCTCTTTGTAATTAGCCCAGTTTAATGCTATATTCCCACTGTTATAGTTATATCCTCTATTTAATGCAAAATTTATTATACCTGTTGGAATATTATTTATAGTAGTATTCCCGTCAACATCAGTGCCCATCTGCGTGGCTAAGTCGTTGTTTGTGGCAATAAAAGAAAAGGTACCGTTGGCTCGGGTTAAGGAACGGTGGCCCCGCACACCCCAATATGTCATAATCGAAGATGCAGCAGTAGGTGAACATCCGTTTAGCCATCGAAAATCAGGAACACCGTCTAATCCCGGATTAGATGCGATAACAGTATTTGCATAGGCCAAATTTTCTGCTTTTGAATTTAAAATCATGTTCCATGTAGGGTTTTTAAAATAAACTAAACTTTTCGGATTCGATAAATT
>CALMWN010000565.1 GCA_937873555.1 uncultured Clostridia bacterium | reverse complement strand
GGCATACATGAGGGGGAGAACGCTGGACGATTCGTTTATCATACTGGATGAAGCCCAGAACACCACACCCGAACAGATGAAAATGTTCCTCACAAGGATAGGCTTCGGTTCGAAAGCTGTTGTTACCGGAGATATCACACAGATTGACCTTCCAGGCGAAAAAAAATCAGGCCTGAAGGAGGTCATAAAAATTCTCAGGGATGTTAAAGGCATTGATTTTATATTTCTTTCGGACAAGGACGTTGTAAGGCATGAGCTTGTACAGAAGATAATCAAGGCTTACGAAAAGTTCGACAACGGCAAGGAACACAGGTCGGGAAAAGACTAAGATTAAGTTACGACTAAGACTGAGATATAATACTTAAGCTCAAGCTTATTCTTAACCTTAACTTGCAGTTCACTCTTTTACGTACGGGGTGTAAAAATGCTTTTTATAAAATCGAAGGAATCGCAGACACAGGATAATATTAAAAAATATATAAAAAGCAGACCGTTTCAAAAGCTGCTGGTGCTTGTGATCACGCTTCTGGTTGCTTTTATAATAATTGAGACTGGTGCTGCTCCCAAGAAATATAATCTAAAGATTGGGGACAAGTCCTCCTATGACATCATTGCACCAAGAGACATTGTAAATAAGGTAAAATCCGAAGAAAAGGCAAAAGCAGCCGAAGACTCAGTCCAGCCTGTGATGAAGGATATCAGTTCTGCAGCTATTGATGTTCTTATTAAAAGTGACGACTTTTTCACTTCGATGATAGAATCGGAACGCAAGAATATAGAAAAAAATCTGCGTGAAAAAGGCATCACGGAAAATGATAAAAGCTACAAACAAATGCTTGCAGCGGAGCAGGAAGCAGCGATATCAAAGCTGACTGTCCAGATGAAGGCTATCAATATACCGCTGTCAACCGAACAGATTGCATATATGGTGACAAAAGCCAATGATGAGGAGATTGCCAAATTTAAAAAAGTCACCAAGGATATTATAAGCAGTACAATGGCTGAAAACATCACTACAGATAATCTTGCTGATATGATAAACAAGGCACAGAATGCATTTCAGAACAAGGAAATAAACCAGGAATTGATAAATATCGGAGCCATCCTTGTAAAGGCTGTATTGAAACCAAATAAGACGATTGACGCGGAAATGACAAAAAAACAAAGAGATGAAGCGGCAAACAGGCCTGAAAATACCGTCAAGATATACAAGGACGAGAGAATTATCAGTCTGGGAGAGACCGTTACCGAGGATAAGTTCGAAATACTGAAGGAGCTTAACCTTCTGGAAACCACCAGAAGATTTGACTATGCCCTGGCTGCCAGCATACTTCTCCTGCTTCTCATGCTTACAGCCATCCTGATAGTGTATATGAGATTTTTTGCCCGGGAAATTCTCAATAATATGGGTGAATTGCTGCTTTTATCAGTCATAATAATATTGACACTGACATTCGCCAGAATTGCCAATGAATACTCTCCTATTGCAATACCTGTCTTTATAGCCGCAATGTCGATATCAATCCTGTTGGATTTAAAGCTTGCAGGGGTTGTAAACATCGGGCTGGCGATAGCAATCTCCTTTATTACAAAAGGTGACCCCAGGTTCATATATATGGCGGTGATTGGCGGGACAGCAGGAGTTTTCCTTGCAGCAAATGCAAACCAGAGGAGCAAGCTGTCATTGACAGGCATACTTGTCGGAGTAATCAACATGCTGATTATTCTCTGCATAGGCATTATAAACAAGAATGATATCGATATCATACTGAAAGATTGTTTGATTGGCCTCTTAAACGGGGTGTTTTCAATAATAATAACTACCGGAATGCTTCCCTTCTGGGAAAGTACCTTTAATGTGGTTACACCTATGAAGCTTCTGGAACTTGCAAATCCTAACCAGCCTTTGATAAAAAGGCTTCTGATGGAGGCGCCGGGAACGTATCATCACAGTCTGATGGTAGGAAACCTTGCTGAGGTGGCTACTGAAATAATCGGTGGAAATGCATTGCTGGCGAGAGTAGGGGCATACTTCCATGATGTGGGGAAGTTGAAAAGGCCTAACTTTTTTATGGAAAATCAGATGTCGGACAATCCTCACGACCGGATGACGGCAAATTTGAGCACACTTGTCATAACTTCTCATACTCACGACGGGATTGAAATGGCAGAAAAGCATAAAATACCTATGGTAATACGAGAAATAATTGAGCAGCATCATGGAACGACACTGGTTGCTTATTTTTACCACAAGGCAAAAAAAGGAGATAGGGGAGATTCCATAAGACAGGAAAACTTCAGATATGACGGACCAAAGCCATCCACAAAGGAAGCTGCGGTTGTCATGCTGGCAGACTCTGTTGAAGCTGCAGTCAGATCCATGATGGACAAGACCGAGGGCAAGATAGAAGGCCTGATACGAAAGATAATAAAGGACAAGCTGGATGATGGCCAGCTTGATCTTTGCAGTCTGACTTTAAAGGACCTGGACAATATAGCAAAGGCTTTCATGCAGGTGCTGAGCGGGTATTTCCATGAGAGGGAGGAGTACCCGGAAGTCAAAAACGCCAGGGAAGTGG
>CALMWN010000564.1 GCA_937873555.1 uncultured Clostridia bacterium | reverse complement strand
GTCCAGATGTTTGGGACCTGTTGCATCGGCAGTTATGAAGGGCAGGTTTATATTTGAAGTGGCAACGCCTGAAAGCTCTATCTTAGCCTTTTCTGCTGCTTCCTTCAATCTCTGCATGGCCATTTTGTCATTCCTCAAATCTATTCCGTTTTCCTTCTTGAAGGAATCAGTCAGGTAGTCCATTACCCTTTGGTCGAAGTCGTCTCCGCCAAGTCTGTTGTTACCGTTTGTAGCCAGAACTTCGAAAACCCCGTCACCTATTTCAAGTATGGATACATCAAAAGTACCTCCGCCAAGGTCATAAACCATTATCTTCTGGTCATGTTCCTTATCAAGGCCATAAGCAAGCGCTGCAGCTGTGGGTTCGTTTACTATTCTCAAAACTTCAAGCCCTGCAATCTTCCCTGCATCCTTGGTTGCCTGCCTTTGAGAATCGCTGAAATATGCAGGTACCGTAATTACCGCCTGAGTGACGGTTTCTCCAAGATAACTTTCTGCATCGGCCTTGAGCTTTTGAAGTATCATTGCCGAAATTTCCTGGGGTGTGAAGGTTTTGTCATCTATCTTAACCTTTCTGTCGGTACCCATATCTCTTTTTATGGATATTACCGTTCTTTCCGGATTGGTTATGGACTGCCTTTTAGCAACCTGTCCGACCAGCCTTTCACCTGTCTTTGAAAATGCCACAACGGAAGGAGTAGTCCTGTTACCTTCCGGATTTGGTATTACCACAGGCTCGCCGCCTTCCATTACCGCGACACATGAATTCGTAGTACCTAAATCTATACCAATTACCTTTGCCATACGTAAAATTACCTCCTGATTATTTACTTTATATTAATGTATTTTTATTCAAACCCTTACAGCACTGCAAACCAAATTATACTTCACATCCTGGTGGTCTAGTTCGCCACCTTGACAAGGCTGTGCCTTATCACTTTATCCTTCAGCACATATCCCTTCTGGAATTCTTCTATTATAATACCTTCACCATAGGCCTCATCAGTCACATGCATAACCGCGTTATGTAACTGGGGATCGAACTTTTCTCCGACACCTTTTATTTCTTCAATTTCCAGCTTCCTGAGAACATCCTGAAGTTGTCTGAAGACGAGTTCAATACCTTCCTTTAAAGACCGGTTGTCATTGCTTTGTACCTGCAGTGCCCTCTCAAAATTGTCTACTACGGGCAAAAAAGCAGCAGCAACATCAGCTACCGCATCGGAGTATATGGTTTCCTTTTCCTTGGCAGTACGCTTCTTGTAATTGTCAAACTCTGCTGCAATTCTTTGGAGCATACCGTAATATTCGTCACATTGCCTGGTTTTATCACCAAGCCTGCTCCTTATTTCTTCCAGTTCATCACCAATAGACTCTTCAACTTTTGGGCTTTCTTCCTCATTTGACATGTCTCTATCGACATATCCGTTCCTGATGTTCTGTTCCCTTTCTGTTTCAGGTTCCGGCTTAATGGGCTGTTCATGCTTTTCGTGCGTGTTTTTATCCTTTTTCATGCTGATTTCGTTTGTCCTCCCTGTAAGTATGATTATACCCAATGTGATATTTTAAAAAGCACTATTGCCATTTCACATAATTTATTTCTAGAAATAAATTATGCTTTCGGCAAGTTTAATCGGATGTGCTTTTTAACATTTTTCAAAAACTATAAATTTGTAATGTTAAAAAGCACTAGCTTCCGTCAAGGTGTTCACCTATCAGTTTTTGTATCTCCTCATCGATCATCCTTCTTATATAATTAATTGATGATATAACTCTCGAATACTCCATTCTTGTAGGCCCTATGACACCGATTTTGCCTATGACCTTGCTGTCCAGGCTGTATGTTGCAGTTATAAGGCTGCAGCCCTTTATTTCTTCAAGTTCATTCTCGGCTCCTATCTGTATTGATATTCCCGGACTGACTTCACCCTTTTGGAGTATCCTGAACAAAGTATCCCTTGTATCAAGGGCATTCAGGAATTCCTTTGCTCTCATGATATCCCTGAATTCAGGATAATTAAAAATATTGGTTGTTCCATCAAGATAAACTTCCGGATTGTCAACCAGATTGGCACAATCACAAACTGCATCCAGGATAGGCATAAGAATTTCCTTGAACTGCCCAAGTTCCTTTTCAATTTCCTTTATTAACGGCATATTGATTTGTTCTATGGTAAGACCGGCCAATTTATCATTTAAGATATTGGATATTTTAATCAGAAAATCCGGCAAAACAGTATCTGATATCTTAACCAGGCTGTTTCTGACGATACCGGCATCGGTGACAACAATAACCAATGCCTTTCCCTGGTCAACCGGAACTACCTGGACTGCCTTGAGTACACTTTTGTTCATTTTGGGTGTGACTGCAATGGAAGTATATTTTGTAATTTGTGACATAACAATTGAAGTCTGCCTTATTAACTGGCTCAACTCATTGATTCTTATTTCCATGGCCTTTTTAATATTCTCAACTTCATTTGCAGTCAAATCCCTCATTTCCATCAGCTGATCGACATACAACCTGTAACCCTTGTCTGAAGGAACTCTACCTGCAGATGTATGCGGTTGCGCCAGATAACCCATATCCTCCAGGTCAGCCATTTCATTCCTTATGGTGGCAGAACTGAGACCCAGTTCGTGCTTTCTGGCAATGGTCCTGGAACCGATTGGCTCCGCAGTATCGATGTAATCGTCGATAATGGCCCGGAGTATTCTCCTTTTCCTATCATCCAAAAACATCTTTTACACCCCTTTGTTAGCACTCATTAGTAACGAGTGCTAATTCTATTTTAAAAATACCACCGTATTTTTTTTTTGTCAAGATATTTTAGTGATATTATTTGTACAGGAAGAATTAATTATTCCAACCTGAAATACGGGTCGGTCCGGAATGGAAAAGCAGCTAGCCGCCGCATGCGGCAAACCGGGAGTTGAGCCGGGCTGAAACATCTTACGTCAGCAAATTTATATGAATTCCATGAAAACAGTGTTTGCAAGGTCCATACCTGAAGACGACAGCTTTATTCCGTCCTTCTCCATAACAAGCAGATTTTTTCTCAAAAGTTTGTGTATTTTTTCATGGTAAATCTCATACAAATCCTCGCCATACCTTGACTTGAACTCCCCGGCATGTATACCATCCGTCAGTCTCAAGCCAAGTATCATGTATTCCGCCATGCTTTCAGCCTTTCCGATTATCTGGACATTTTCCTTCAGACTGTCTTTGTTGCGGGAATTTTTTATATACCCGTCAAGACCATAAACATTGTTGTACCTTTCTCCAAACAGGTATGAATGAGCCCCTGCCCCAAGCCCTAAATATTCTTCGGCTTTCCAGTATATAAGATTATGTCTGCACTGATATCCCGGCCTGGCAAAATTGGAGATCTCATAGTGTTTCAATCCCGCTGCTCCCATTTTCTCTATTGCCATATAATACATCTCCCTGTCAAGTTCGTCCTCGATAGGTATCAATTCACCATCTTCAAGACTTTTCCCGAAGGGAGTTCCTTCTTCAATTTTCAGGCTGTAGCAGGAAACATGGGCAGGTCCCAGCTGTATGACATTCAGGAGCGTTTGAGCCCAATCTCTCAATGTTTGCCCCGGTAGCCCGAATATGAGGTCGATATTGATGTTTTTGAATCCGGTTCTGACTGCCTGGTTGTAGTTCTCAAGAAACTGATGGAAGTCATGTATTCTTCCGAGCTTCCTAAGGAGACTGTCCTGATATGCCTGTAATCCGATGCTAAGTCTGTTTATGCCCATGGACTTATAGGCCATCAGCTTTTCATAGGTCAGTGTACCGGGGTTGGTCTCAATGCTGATTTCTGCATTTTTCCCTATGTTGAAGCATTGTCTGCATGTATTCAATATTTCATATAAATATCTTGTATCAACAAAAGAAGGGGTCCCCCCGCCAATATATACGGTTTTTACAGTGCAGTCCGCAAGATCCCCACCGTAGAGGGCCGCCTCATTTTTCAGCGCATGGAAATATGAGGGCACAAGATCTTCAGCCCCTGCAAAAGAGTTAAAATCGCAGTAAAAACATTTAGCCTTGCAGAAGGGGATATGTATATAAAGGCCAATTTCTGTCCTGCCTTCCATCGCTGGCCCCCTCATTTAATTAATTTTTATGGGATTTTCCCTGTCCCAGGGAAGATAAAGATATTGAAATCCGATTTCCAGCAGAGTTTTTATTGCACCTGTAAAGCCCTTCGCAACATCGTCAGCACGGTGAGCGTCGCTGCCAAGGCTGATCATTCTGCCCCCATGCATGAAATATGTCCTTAAAAATGTTTCAGATGCATAAAGGGATTCCGACTGTGAAAACAATCCTGATGAATTCACTTCAATGATTTTATCTGAGACAGCACAGGCTTTCGCAAGCTCATTCTCCATTTCGGCGATTCCGGCATAAAGACTGCTTTTATCCAGGTAGTCCTTTTCCAGATACCTTCTATATATGCCGATGTGTCCGATTACATCAAACTGTTCAACCCTGAGGCTGTGGTTCACTTCAGAATAATACCTGTCCAGTACTGCGGCTGATCCTTCCAGGCCGTTGAAGCCTTCCATCGCACCTTTTACGGATAGTGAAACACCGTCAATAGTATGGACGGAACATATTATATATTCATATGACTCCCTTGCAAGGGCTGCAAATATTTCCTCCTCAACCTGCTTTGCATAGTCTATCTCGGCTCCGGAATGGAACTCATACCCATTTTCCCTGAATGCTTTTATGGCTGCTGCATAGGACTGGTATTGAAATGTACCGTACCCACCGCAGCCCGGCATGAAGTCCCTGTGCTCCGTAAAGCCTATTCCCTTTACAATTCCTTTATCTATAACATTTTTATACTCTTCGAGCTTTGATATCCCATCATGTGAAAATGTCGAATGAATATGTGTATCATACATTGCTGTAACCCTTTCGTATAAAGACTACGTGTCCAGTTTCAACACGCTCATGAAGGCTTCCTGCGGAACCTCCACACTTCCTACTTGGCGCATTCTCCTTTTACCTTCTTTTTGTTTTTCAAGAAGTTTTTTCTTACGTGTAATATCCCCACCGTAACACTTTGCCAGAACATCCTTCCTGTATGCCTTTACCGTTTCTCTTGCAATAATCTTACCACCTATGCATGCCTGGATGGGTATTTCAAACTGCTGCCTCGGTATTGAATCCTTCAGCTTCTCAGCTATTCTTCTCCCTCTTGTGTATGCCTTTTCTTCATGGACTATAAACGAAAGTGCATCCACAACGTCACCATTCAGAAGGATATCCAGCTTTACAAGTTCGGATTTCATGTAACCCAACAGTTCATAATCAAGAGAGGCATACCCTTTGGATCTTGATTTCAATGCGTCAAAGAAATCGTAAATGATTTCATTCAAGGGCATCTCATAGGTAAGTATCACCCGTCCCTCATCAATATATTTCATATCCTTGTATATCCCGCGTCTTTCCTGGCAAAGCTCCATAACATTTCCGACGTATTCCGTCGGGAGCATGATAGTGGCCTTGACTATTGGCTCTTCCATAGCCTCTACTTCAGCTGCGGGAGGCATATTGGTAGGATTGTCGATGTGCAGGACCTCCCCATCGGTTTTTATTATCTTGTATATAACACTTGGTGCAGTAGTGACAAGGTCAAGATTGTATTCCCTCTCAAGCCTTTCCTGTATTATTTCCATGTGGAGCAATCCGAGAAATCCGCACCTGAAACCGAATCCAAGGGCTACCGAGGATTCAGGTTCAAAAGATAATGAGGCATCATTCAATTGGAGCTTTTCCAATGCGTCTCTCAGATCACCATATTTCGCACCATCTGCCGGATAGATTCCGCAGAACACCATGGAATTGACCTTCTTATATCCCGGAAGAGGTGTTTTTGCCGGATTTTCCGTCAAAGTAACGGTATCTCCGACTCTTGTATCCTTTACATTTTTTATGCTGGCGGCAACATATCCCACCTCACCGGCAAGCAGCTCGCCGCAGGCCGTCAGTGAGCCCGGCCGGAAATATCCGACTTCGGTTACTATGAATTCCTTGCCGGTATACATCATTTTTATGGAATCCCCTGTCCTGACGCTGCCTTCTTTAATCCTGACAAATACTATGACTCCTTTGTAGCTGTCATAATAAGAGTCAAATATCAACGCACGTAAGGGTGCGTTTTCATCTCCCTCCGGACACGGAATCTTCAAAACCACATTTTCCAGAACGTCATTTATATTCATTCCGTTTTTGGCGGATATGAGAGGTGCATCTGAAGCATCTATCCCGATAACGTCTTCAATCTCCTTCTTCACATGCTCCGGCTGGGCACTCGGCAAATCGATCTTGTTTATCACCGGCATGACTTCAAGATCATGCTCCATCGCAAGGTACACGTTTGCAAGAGTCTGTGCTTCTATACCCTGTGCCGCGTCGACAACCAGTATGGCACCCTCACATGCTGCAAGACTTCTTGATACCTCATAGTTGAAGTCGACATGCCCGGGAGTATCTATGAGATTAAAAACATACTCTTCACCATCATTGGCCCGGTAAATCATTCTGACCGCCTGAGCTTTTATGGTTATGCCGCGTTCGCGTTCTATTTCCATATTATCGAGCACCTGGTCTTCCATCTCCCGTTCCGTAAGCACTCCGGTCATCTCGAGCATCCTGTCTGCAAGGGTGGATTTTCCATGGTCTATGTGTGCGATTATGCAGAAATTCCGTATTTTCTTTTGTCTTTCACTCGACATTAATATTTCCTCCGATACTCCGTATAGCGTGATTTATAACAGCAAACATGTTTTTGCATAATATTATAGCATAACAGGTATTTTGTGAACAGGTGATTTTTGAAAGGCCTTCCATACTGCATGAGACAGGGTATTACAGGTATGTCGCTGCTTTATACCAAAAAACAGAAATTTTTGTTAAACCCTATTTCTATTGGAAATGAAAAAAATCAGAAATATAGTTTTTAAAGTTCCGGTAGTCTCTTGCGATATATTTGGTATTTATATAGAATCTATTGTTCATAAACCACACTTCCAGGATATTATCAACGCTTTTTACCTGTATTATGTTCAAGCCCTTTTCATCCTTAAGAAGGCTGTTCAGAGAATAGTCCGTGATTATCACTCCTGTCACCATTACAAGAAAAAATAAAGCAACTGACAGCATGTACCTTTTCCTAATACTCCTTGCCCTTTTAAATTTATCAACCCTGTTCATCGAATCCTCACCAACATGTCAGACATTTTTATATAATTATTTACTGTTTGCCACGGCATTAATCGCTTCGGACAAATATTTCGTGCTTTCCAAAGCTTCCTCAAGAGTGTTGCCGTCACCGCCGATTTCTATTATGAGCGAACCCGATGTCAGATGCTGGTTATACCTGTTCTTGCTTATGTATATCGGTTTTGTCAGGTCAGGACTGATTTCATTCAGCTTTTCCTGCAGCTTTAACGCCAATTTGAAATTTTCCTTCCAATTTGGATGGCTCAGTCCAATTTGATCGGTACCTACTACAAACATCACCTTTGCGGTATTTTTACCGTTAATATTGGATACAGCCCTAAGCTTGGGCTGATTATCTCCCATTGCATCCCTGTGAATATCAAAAGTCACTTTTATTGAAGGATAGCTTTTTAAAATTGCACTTGCCGTATTCAGTGACCTTATATATGAACTATTATAGTCATAGTCGTGTATGGTACCGTTGTGGGTGACCTCAATGCCGTATTTCCGGCGCAGATTCTGTGCCAGCTCCTCTCCGACCCTTACAACATTATACCTGGGATCTGAAGTTGAAGCCGGAACATCTTTTTTGTTTAAATTTTTTAAATTATCCAGGTAGCCTTCTGTAGTATGTGTATGATAAATGAGTATTTTAGGGCCTTTTTTGTCAAATTTGAATTTCAGCGGTTCTTTTATCAGCTCATCAATAAAGCTTTGATTTATATTCAGCTTTGTTTCATTTTGAATGGCGATCTTCCCGTTCGAAACCACATCACTATCCGGAACAGCCTTTTTTTCAGCATCCTCCTCATAAGTAATGCTGCTCTCACTGGAAATATTGCCCGCTTCCTTTTGTTCCCTTTCAATTGAATCCTCGTTCGTCATTCTTCTGTTGTCAATACTACGTTGCGCGGCAAACGGCATGTAGCTTCTGTTATAGTAAGTATAAAAAACAGGTGACTGAGCGTTTAGAATGGTTAAAGGCTTGTTCAAATCAAAACCGAATATAACGTTTATAAGGGATTTTACTTCCCCTGAAAATGAAACGCTCATATTACCGCTATTGTATACGGTATCTATTATTGGAAGGGAATTTTTAAGAGTGGTTTTGAAGGTATCCACATCGATACTTTTGACTATTCCCGAATCCAGGTTGTAGACAACGTTTCCTGCAGCCAGTCCAAGCCTTATCGCCATATAGGAAAGTATAATGATAATTGCTATTTTGAGCAGCTTCACAGGTATATTTTCAGATTTTTTAAAATTATGTTTCCTATTCATTTTTTCCTCCGTAAAAAAACTCTTTTTGAATAATATTCATTATGGATATAAATTATGACAATGCAAAAATGCAATTACATTTTCAAGTAAATTAAACCTGCAATATTTTTATTGATTTATGATCAGATTATATTTATAATTATAGAGTTGCTAAAATAAAAGAAGATGGTGATTTGGATTATGACTCAGATTATTATAATATTATCAACATTGATTGTATTTGCCATTTTAGGTTTTATGATGAACAGGTCAATAAAAAAATTTGAAGAACGTTCGAAAGTTTCCAAGAAAAAAGGTAAAGGCAAGTACATGCCGGAAGTCAAAAAATTTGGAAAATGATTCCTAAAGAAAATGATGATAAAAGGAGTGCGGGAGCACTCCTTTTTTAAAGCGCGGGCTTTGCAGTCAGGCCTTTAAGTTCAACCCTCCTGGATAAATTCATTCTGTTCTATATGCAGCTCCATTTCCTCGGATATATTTTTAAACGCTGCAGAAAGCATCAGTTTTATTCTATTGAGTTGATTCACTTCACTTGCTCCGGGATCGTAATCCACCGCAATGATGTTGGCATCCGGATACCTGCGTTTTAACTCCTTTATCATTCCCTTTCCGGTCACATGGTTGGGAAGACATGCAAAAGGTTGTATACATGCGATATTCCTTGTACCGCTATTAATGAGTTCAATCATTTCTGCCGTAAGGAACCAGCCCTCACCTGTCTGATTTCCCAAAGATAGTATCTCCGAGACACTTTCAGCCATTTCATATATATTGCCGGGAGCATGAAAACGGCGGCTTCTGTTAAGTGCACGTTTCATTTCCTTCCTGTAATACTCAATAGCAGCTATTATTGTATTATTGACAATTACCTTCTTCTGGCTTCCTGCAAGGTATTTATATTTAAAATTGGCATCATAGGCACAATAAAGCAGGAAATCCATCAGGTCCGGCACAACCGCCTCTGCACCTTCATTTTCAAGGATGTTTACTATCCCGTTGTTTGCCGTAGGGTGGAATTTTACCAATATTTCTCCCACAACGCCTATTCTGGGCTTTTTAACATTGTTCACTTCAATATTGTCAAAGTCTTCAACAATCCTGTAAACATTCTTCTTGAATATCTTGTGTTTCCCACTCCTTACCGACTCCTTGCACCTTTCTACCCAGGACTCGTAAAGGAGATTGGCTGAGCCTGCGATTTTCTCATACGGCCTGACCCTGTACAATACCCTCATCAGGAGATCTCCGTAAATGAGAGCCATTACGGCCTTGTTCAGAAATCCGGCAGTTATCCTGAAGCCCGGGTGCTTTTCAAGACCGACTGCATTTAGCGATATTACAGGAATGCCTGAAAATCCGGAATCTTTCAATGCTTTTTTCAGAAAGCCTATGTAGTTTGTAGCTCTACAGCCTCCCCCGGTCTGGGAAATCATTACAGATGTATTGTCAAGGTCGTACCTGCCTGACTTCAAAGCCTCTATCACCTGCCCGATGACTATAATGGACGGATAGCAGGCATCATTATTTACGTGTTTCAAGCCCTCGTCAACGGCATTCTTACCAACCGAAGGCAAAATAACAAGGCTATATCCGGATGCCCTGAAGGCCTCCTGCAAAAACTGAAAATGGATCGGCGACATTTGAGGCGCAAGTATGGTATGCCTGTATTTCATTTCTTTAGTAAAAACGGGCCTTGTACCAGCAGACTCCTGATGCTGTGGTTTGAACCTGTTTTTGTCCCTTTCCGCCACAGCTGCCTTTAAAGAGCGTATGCGTATCCTCGCAGCTCCAAGGTTGTTTCCCTCATCGATTTTTAAAGCAGTATAAATCTTTTCATTTCTGTTCAGTATCTCCTGCACCTGATCGGTGGTTACCGCGTCAAGTCCGCACCCAAAGGAATTCAGCTGCACAAGTTCAAGAAATTCAACATCCCTTACAAAGCTTGCGGCAGCATACAGCCTGGTATGGTACATCCACTGATCAACAACCCTCAACGGCCGCTCAATTGTCCCAAGGTGCGAAACCGAATCCTCGGTTAGTACTGCCATGTCAAAACCTGTTATAATATCCGGTATTCCATGGTTGATTTCGGGATCTATATGATAAGGGCGCCCGGCAAGTACAACACCTTTCCTGCCTGTTTCCCTGAGATATTTTAAAACCTCTTCCCCTTTATTCCTTATATCCTCACGTACCTTTTCAGATTCCTGGAAGGCCTTTTTAACCGCAGCCGTCATTTCCTTGTTTGAAATTCCGAATTCCCTGAACTCCTCGTACAATCTTTCCCTTAACCTGTTAATATCGTTGTATGGAAGGAATGGGTTCATAAACCTGATTCCTTTTTCTCTCAATACATCCATGTTGTTTTTGATTACTTCCGAATATGAAGTGACGATAGGGCAGTTGTAGTGATTGTCTGCATCCTGCAGTTCCTTTCTCTCATAAGGCAGGCATGGATAAAATATAAGCTTTATACCTTTGTTCACCAGGCTCATGATATGCCCATGAACCAGTTTGGCAGGATAGCAAACCGACTCTGAAGGCATGGTCTCTATCCCAAGTTCATATAACCTCTTTGATGACCTTGGAGACAGCTCTATGCGGAATTTGAGTTCAGTAAACAACGTGAACCAGAACGGGTAGTTTTCGTATATATTTAAAACCCTCGGTATACCAATGACACCACGTTCTGCGTTTTCTTCCTTTAAAGGCTCATAGCCGAATATCCTGTCATATTTGTATTCATAGAGGTTGGGTATGTCTTCCTTCTTTTTCACCACACCGCTGCCTCTTTCACATCTGTTCCCGGAAATGAATTTACTCCCTCCCGAAAAACTGTTTATGGTAAGCATGCAGTTGTTGCTGCAGAGTTTGCATCTGCCTGTAGAAAGCTCAAAGTCAAAACTGTCCAGCTGGTTTATATTTAAAATGGTAGTTTCATACCCATCAACATATCTTTCGGATGCAATCAATGCAGCGCCATAAGCTCCCATAATACCTGCTATATCCGGCCTTACAGCTTCCCTGCCGGATATCATTTCAAAGCTTCTGAGTATTGCATCGTTGTAGAAGGTGCCTCCCTGTACAACCATTTTCTCTCCAAGCGCTTTGGGGTCCCTGATCTTTATGACCTTGAACAATGCATTCTTGATTACTGAATATGAGAGACCGGCAGAAATATCTCCGACCGTAGCTCCCTCTTTTTGTGCCTGTTTGACCCTTGAGTTCATAAATACGGTGCACCTTGAGCCAAGGTCGACAGGATTCCCGGCAAGCAGGGCCTCCTTTGAAAACTGCTCCACAGCCATATTAAGGGAGTGCGCAAAGGTTTCAATAAATGAACCGCACCCTGAAGAACACGCTTCATTGAGCATTATGCTGTCAATGACACCGTTTTTTATCTGGAGGCACTTCATGTCCTGTCCTCCTATATCAAGTATGAAGTCGACGCCCGGCAGAAATTTTTCCGCAGCCTTATAATGGGCAATCGTTTCTATTTCGCCTATATCAACCTTCAATGCCGCTTTAACAAGTGCCTCCCCATAGCCTGTAACAGTGGAGTTGACTATTCTGGCACCTTCCGGCAGGGTCGTATAAAGTTCCTTCAAACATTTGAGTACCGACTTGAGCGGACTGCCCTTGTTACTCCCATAGTACGAGTACAGCAATGCTCCGGCCTCATCAACAAGTGCCAGCTTTGTAGTGGTTGAGCCTGCATCTATTCCAAGGAAGCAGTCACCTGTAAAGTCTTTCAGTTCTCTCCTTCCAACTCTGCTGCCTTCATGTCTCTTAATGAACTCATCCAATTCCCCGGCGCTTTTAAAAAGCGGCCTTAACCTCTCTACCTCCTGGATTGATACGTCGTCCAGCAGCGGCAATCTACGCTTTAATGCTTCAAAAGGAATGAATTTGGTTATCCTGGAAGCCAGGGCGGCGCCAATGGCAATAAACAGCTGTGAGTTTTCGGGAAATATGACCTGTTCAACCTTGAGCTTTAAAGTTTCAATGAATCTTTTCCGTAATTCAGACAAATAATTCAATGGTCCCCCAAGGAATGCGACATTTCCTTTGATAGGCCTGCCGCAGGCGAGACCGCTTATTGTCTGGTTCACAACAGACTGGAAAACTGATGCCGAAATATCCTCCCTCGCAGCCCCCTCATTGAGAAGCGGCTGGATATCGGTCTTTGCAAATACTCCGCAACGTGCAGCAATGGGATAAATCACGCTGTGGCCCTTGGCAAGCTCATTAAGGCCCTCCGCATCCGTCTGCAGCAGTGATGCCATCTGGTCGATAAATGCGCCTGTACCTCCCGCACAGGTTCCATTCATCCTCTGATCCACGCCATTGTCAAAGTAGGTGATTTTCGCATCTTCCCCGCCAAGTTCAATCGCAACATTTGTCTGAGGTATGAATTTTTCTATCGCTTTTGTGCCAGCGATAACCTCCTGTATGAAATTCAGGCCCAGCCATTTTGAAACGGATATTCCACCCGACCCTGTCACGGTAACTGTCACATCATCATCTTGAAAACTGCAATAGGCTTCATTGACAATCTGAAAAATCGTCTTCTTGATATCGGAAAAATGCCTCTGATAATTGCTGTACAGCAAATTACAGTTCTTATCCAATATTACAAGCTTTACAGTTGTCGAACCCACATCCAATCCTAAATGCAGAAATCTTTTCATACAGAATACAGCTTCGGATAGAAGCTATATTTCCCCCCTTTTGAAAAATACGTACCATAAAAATTAATGGAGTTTTACTTCAAGTTTCTCAAGCCATTGAAGACAAATATCGGTGACAACAGTAGTGATATCTCTGTTTTTGTCGCTTAGCAGCGGATTTATAAAGGCATTGCTAAGCGGAAAAGTCGTTATAGACATAATGAATATCAAAGCATTGTCTATTGATTCAAAATTGAAAAGGTGTTGTTTTTTGCCCTCTTCAAGAAATTCCTTAAGCTTTGTTAATACAGGGTACATGTATTTGCTCATACCCTTTAGCCTTGGACTCTTCATGAGGATTTCCTGCTGAATTATAGTGACCATTTCCGGTTGTTCTATTTTGAAACGGACCACTTTTTCTATTACGGCATTTATACCTTCAACAGGGCCCAAAGGGGTATTTCCCAAGCTGAAGAGGTCTTTTGGAAAGAATTCGTCGAACAACGCAAAAAATACGCTCTCCTTACCCCCGAAATGATAGGATACAAGTGCAAGATTCAGCTGCGCTTCCTTGCATATCTGCCTTACGGTAGTTGCTTCAAACCCATGCTGCGCAAACAGTTTTCTTGCAGCAAACAATATGCGTATTCTGGCATTCAATATGGTTTGCTCCATTTGTAATCCTCTTCTTACATATAATTAAACATTTGTTTAAATTATAAATCTTTTTTATTTTACAGTCAACATTTCTCAATAAAGGGAATTATTAATTTTCTGAACACTGTGAGAACAGAATTAATCATTTGTGAAAACATGTTACAGGGGAGGGGTTCTGCCCCACCCCTGCAATAGATGGTGATATGATTTCTTTATGGTCATCCAGGAATTTAATCTGTAAATGCAAGAATGTACGGTGCCGGCCTTACCTGACCTTCCCCATTTCATTAAGTGGAAGAACACGCACAAGCACCTTGCCTTCAACTTTTTTTAAGCTTACAGGGCCTATGAACCTGCTGTCTATGCTCTGTCCCGGCATCCTGTTGTCTCCCAGCACATATACATAGTCTTTCTGAATTGTCGCCCTGCTATATTCCGTATTACCCGGCAAAGTAGTGTTTCCGTTTATGTAGCTTTCATTAAGAGGCGTATTGTTGACATATACCTTTCCATCTTTTATTTCCACTACATCCCCCTCTACAGCAACAACTCTTTTGATAATGGGGTTTCTCTCCTTGCTTATGTGTTCAGGGTCGTTTATGGTGATGATGTCATTTTTATAAAGCCTGCCCAGTTTTGGACTGATTTTTTCAACTATGAGGTTATTGCCGTTCTGTAATGTTGGCAGCATGGAATTCCCCTCCACTACCGTTCTTTGAGCTATAAAAATCACAATAAACAGGCCAATGGCTATCGCAATTGCAATATGTACAATCCAATCCACAATTTCCTTAATAACAGGGTTAGCAAACGTAATAATCAATCCCTTCCATGAAAGGCCAGTTCGGATCCTGGTGCTACAGGGAAACCGGACCAGCCTTCCTAAAGCAAACATTAGGATTATTATATCAAAATACATTATATTTAAATCAAAAAATATAACAGCTGATTTATTATGTTGAAACAAATCCTACAAATCAAGCTTTATGTGAAGTTCCTTAAGCTGCTTTTGTTCTACCACATCCGGAGCGTTTGTCATAAGGCAGGATGCATTCTGCACCTTTGGGAAGGCGATTACATCCCTGATACTGCTCTTGCCTGCCATCAGCATTATGAGCCTGTCAAGGCCGTATGCCATTCCACCGTGGGGTGGAGTTCCGTACTTGAAGGCTTCAAGTAGGAAGCCGAACCTTTCCCATGCCTGTTCCTGCGTAAAGCCAAGCAGTTCGAACATCTTGGACTGCAGTTCCTGGCTGTGTATCCTTATGCTCCCGCCGCCTATCTCCACACCGTTTAGCACCATATCATAGGCCTTTGCACGGACCTGCCCTGGATCACTATCCAGCAGTGCGATATCCTCGTCCATTGGGGATGTGAAAGGGTGGTGCTTTGCGACCCAGCGTTTTTCCTCCTCGTCATATTCAAAGAGCGGGAATTCTGTAACCCACAGGAAGTTAAAACGGCTGTTGTCGATTATATCAAGCCTTCTTGCCAGTTCCAGCCTCAGCTGTCCGAGTGAATCAAATACCACTTCGTTTTTATCCGCTATGAAGCATATGAGGTCGCCAGGTTCCGCCTTCACCCTTTCCAGGACGGATTTGATTTCATCCTCGTTGAAAAATTTTGTGATAGCAGACTTAAGTTCATTTTCTTCAACCACAATCCACGCCATTCCTTTTGCCTTGTATATTTTTACAAACTCAACAAGACTGTCGATTTCCCTTCTGCTGAATTTAGCACCACAGCCTTTGGCATTTACGGCCCTTACACTGCCTCCGTTCTTCACTGCATCTGCAAATACCTTGAAGCCGCTGTCTTTTACCAGATCAGAAATATTGACAAGCTCAAGTCCGAATCTTGTATCCGGCTTGTCTGAACCGAATCTGTCCATTGCTTCCTTATAAGTAAGCCTTGTGAAAGGAGTAGGGATATCAATATCAAGTGCTTCCTTGAATGCCTTTTTGACAAAACCTTCATTTACTGCCAGAACATCATCCACATTTACAAAAGACATTTCAAGGTCGATCTGTGTGAATTCAGGCTGTCTGTCTGCCCTAAGGTCTTCATCCCTGAAGCATTTCACTATCTGCATATAGCGGTCGAAACCTGAAACCATAAGCAGCTGCTTGAAAATCTGTGGTGACTGGGGCAATGCAAAAAACTTGCCCGGATGCACCCTGCTTGGAACCAGATAGTCCCTTGCGCCTTCAGGTGTACTTTTTGTAAGCATGGGTGTCTCGATTTCCAAAAACCCGTTTGCATCGTAATAATCCCTTGCTATTTTTGCCACCCTGTGCCGGAGCATCAGGTTTTTCTGCATATCCGGCCTTCTCAAATCAACATATCTGTATTTCAGTCTTACAGACTCATTTACGTCGGAATCTTCCTCAATATACACGGGAGGAGTCTCGGCCCTGCTCAGGATTCTTAACTCCTGTGCGGTGATCTCAATCTCACCGGTGGCAATTTTCGGATTTACCGTCTCAGGTGCCCTTTTCACTACCTCTCCGGTTATTGCAAGTACATACTCGCTCCTGATGCTTTCAGCCTTTTCAAAGAGCTCCTGGTTGAGAGCACTGTTAAATACCACCTGAAGCAAGCCGCTCCTATCCCTCAAGTCTATGAATATTACCCCGCCAAGGTCTCTCCTCTTATGAGTCCAGCCCATTACGGTGACCTTTTCGCCGATGTTGGCATCTCCAAGCTCTGCACATCTGTGTGTCCTTTTCAAGCCATAAATAGATTCACTCATTGTTAATCCTCCATATTTCCAATTTTGTTGATGATATCATCCAGCTTCAACGTCTCCTGCTCTCCGGTAGCCATATCTTTTAGCTTGAAGAGGCCGCTTTTTATTTCATCTTCCCCGACAACAATTACATATGGTATACCCAGCTTATCCGCATAGGTAAACTTCCTGGCAATTTTCCCCTCATTGAAATAAACCTCTGTCGGAATTCCATTTCCCCGGACCTTTGTTGAAATATCAAGCGCATCATTCATTGTGTTATCCATCGGTATTATCAAAAGCCTGGTTGGCGTGGATTTTTTGGCAGCACCCAGTATACCTGCCTCCCTGAGCTGGTAGAACAATCTGGTCAGCCCTATGGAAATACCCACTCCCGGGAGCTTCTTATTGGTGTAATTTCCTGCCAGGCTGTCATAGCGTCCTCCGGAACAAACACTGCCTATGCCGGGATATTTATCCAGTACCGTTTCATATATGGTTCCCGTATAATAATCCAATCCTCTTGCAATAGTCAGGTCCAATTCGAAGTTTTTCCCAGGAATACCAAAGTATCCTATATACCCGCAAACCTTTTCTAGCTCCTCCACACCCTGCAAAAACATCGGATTAGCCGTCTGTATTGCTTTCAGGCTTTCAATTACATGTTTGCTGCTGCCTTTCGTCCCCAGGAATTTGAGAATGCCGTCTATTGCAGCCTCATCAAGACCCAGCTCCGACAATTCCTTCGCAACCTGCTGTTCACCTATTTTGTCAAGTTTGTCTACAGCCCTCAGCACTCCGGCCTTGTCGCTTATGCCAAGGCCTTCGAAGAAGCCGTTCAAAACCTTCCTGTTGTTTATTCTCATGGTAAAGTCATCAAATCCGAGAGCTTTGAAGGTTGAATATATCACACTCAGGATTTCTGCTTCGTTAATCACACTTAAACTTTCATTCCCGATTATATCTATGTCGCACTGGTAAAACTCCCTGAAACGCCCTTTTTGAGGTCTTTCTCCCCTGTATACCTTGCCTATGTGGTACCTCCTGAAAGGAAAGGTCAGGTCGTTATAGTGCTGTGCAACATATCTTGCTAAAGGTACGGTGAGGTCAAACCTCAAGGAAATGTCATTATCGCCCTTTGTAAAGCGGTATATCTGTTTTTCAGTCTCTCCCCCGCTCTTTGCAAGAAGAATCTCGGATTTTTCAATCAACGGCGTATCCAGCGGAATAAATCCGAATTTCTCGTATGTATTCCTTATTGTATCCAGCATTTTGTTGAATAACATCTGGTCTGCCGGCAAAAGTTCCATAAAACCCGGTAGAATTGACGGTATGGTTATTTCATTGCCCAAATTTCTTTCCTCCATTTCACACTTCATTGACAAATTTTAAAGTGTAGGGGTGGACGACTCTGTCCGCCCGCTCTTAATCAATCCAAATTAAAAAAGCCCTCATCCCAAAAAGGGACGAGAAGCTGTTTTCCCGCGGTACCACCCTGTTAGGCTCAATCCAAAGTAACAAAAAGATTGGCCCACTTTAATTCAATAACGCTGATAAGCGGACTGAATTACCGGCATTTGTCAAATGCTTTCACCCAGCCAGTTCCAGGGTGTTCTTTCGCCAACTTTATCCTGAAAGCACTTCCAGTCACGGTGCTTTCTCCCTGCAGGCAGCATTGGCTACTTTTCCCTTTCATAACTTTTTGTAATATAGTTTAATGTTATTTTATATTTTAAATTTGCAGCAGGATGTTGTCAATAAAAAATATTATAGCAAATACCGGGCTTTACAGCAAAGCCTTTTTTCTCTCAACCATTTCATCCACTCTGCCAATATATTCTTCCACGCTTTTTACGTTAAAAGCCCTCTCAAGCCTGTTTTCGGCAGGGTATACAACCTTTGTGACCGCACCTGCTCCAAGTGCCAGGATCGTTTGCTTCTCCTCCATAATTTGTATATTGTATATACTTTCTACCGACAGCAGTGATTTCCCTTTTTAAGGCTTTCATATATATGTCAACGAGGGGGGCATATTTGTCTATCGGATTTGAAGTGAAGGAGCAGTATGCACACCTGGTAGCACAAAAGGGTATTCCTATGTACAGGCTTACCATATTCTCAGCCGTCTCTCCCAGTACCTTTTTTTCACTCCGTGCAACAATGAAATCCCCGTATATATGAAAATCCCCCGGCTGTCCGCCGGAGGCTGGGTTTCACATTCAATCACTTCTTCATTGCCAAAAAAAAGCCTTATTACATCTTCCAGCTCGTACAGGAAGCTGTGTCCTGCCATTCTTACATATACCATTTATTATTTCCATACTCCTTTTTTATAAATGGATTTAACTTCTTCTCACTGCCAATGTTTGTAGGTTCTCCATGTCCCGGGTAAACTACCGTATCTTCAGGTAATGCAACCAGCTTTTTCATTATGGAATCCATGATATCCTCATAGCTTCCGTTTCCCAGGTCTGTCCTGCCTATTGACCTTTTGAACAACGTATCGCCGGTAAAAATACTGTTTTCTGCCTTTATGCATATGCTGCCCGGACTGTGGCCCGGTGTATGGATGATCTGAACCTTCAATCCTCCGATATCCAGTATATCCCCATCCTTCACAAAACCACCGGCACTACTGAAAGCGGCGCTCTTTCCGAACATGGCCGAACCGTTGAGCATTGAATCTGACAACGCCTCCGCATCCTTTTCATGAACAAGCACAGGTGCACCGGTACTCGCTTTGACCTGCTCCACAGAGCAGATATGGTCTATATGGCCATGAGTCAGTATTATGTATTTCACCTTGAGGTTATTTTCTTCAACAACACTGTATATTTCCCCGCCATCAGTTCCGGGATCTATAATCATTCCTTCACCGTTTTCTCCGATGACATAGCAGTTTGATCCAAACATGCCCGTAGGCAGACATTTTATTATCATAAAATCCTCCGATGTAAAATTTCCTCGCAATTGTCAGATAATATATCAAGATTTTAAAATTCCTTTTTGCTGTCGATCAACAGTGTCACAGGTCCGTCATTGTGTATCTCCAGCATCATCTTAGCCTGGAATTTTCCCGTTTTCACTTTTACACCATAGCTTCTGCAATAGTCCACAAATTTATTATAAAGTATTTCAGCCCTCTCAGGCCTTGCCGCTTTGTCATAGCCCGGTCTCCTGCCTTTTCTGCAGTCGCCGTACAGGGTGAACTGGGATACCACCAGAAGCTCTCCCCCGATCTCCATAAGCGGAATATTCATTTTCCCTCCTGCATCCTCAAAAACCCTCAGGTTGACTATTTTCTCTGCCATATAGGATATGTCGCCGTCAGTGTCATCCAGCCCAACGCCCAGTAAAACTGCCAGTCCCCTGCCAATCTCACCTGTCAATTTGCCTTCTGCTGAAACCCTGGCTTCAGAAACTCTCTGCACAACCGCCCTCAACTAAAACCCACTCCTTACAGGATGCCAAACCTGCCCTGGTAATCATTACCTCTCACTAATCCAAACCCTCAACTCTCAACCCATCTACTGCTTGTTTCTGGTCACATCAAAAACACTGTCAATCTTTTTAAGCTTCTTTATAATCTTGTCAAGCTGTTCTGTGTCGGTAATCTCCATTGTAAGATTCATGATTACAATCTGATCCCTGGTTGTTCTTGCATTAATTGCCTTTAAGGGTATCTTCGCCTCTCCAATGGTATTGGTGACATCCATCAGCAAAGCTGCCCTGTCATTGGCCATAACGATAATATCAGCCTTGTAGGCAACATTTGAAGATGTGTACCATTTCACATCTATAAACCTTGTATCGCCTTCAATAGTGTTTGTAACATTTGTGCAGTCCTTGCGGTGCACTGACACACCCCTGCCTCTGGTAATATAACCGATTATTTCATCCCCGGGAACCGGATTACAGCATCTCGACAGCCTTACGAGACAATTGTCGATGCCTTTTACGATAATACCGCTCTCGGGAATTGCTTTCTTCTTTTTATCCGACTTTTGTGGGGAAAGTGATTCAAGGAGTTGTTCATCAAGCTCATCAGGCTTTAAGGTCTTTTTATACTCCTCTTTAAGCCTGGACATGATCTTGTTGGCACTTATAGCGCCATAGCCAATTCCTGCGTACAGATCTTCCAGGGTATTGAAGGTATACCTTCTTAATATGGGCTCCAGCCATTCCTGTTTAAAAAGCTGGTTAAAGGTCAATCCCAGCTTTTTCAGCTCTTTTTCAACAATCTCCTTGCCTCTTAGGATGTTCTCATCACGTTTTTCCTTTTTAAGCCATTGGTTTATCTTGTTTTTTGCCTGGGAACTTTTTGCTATCTTAAGCCAATCCCGGCTTGGCCCGTGTACATTTGCTGAAGTCAGGATTTCAACGATGTCTCCGTTTTTCATCTCGTATTCCAGCTGCACAATTCTTCCGTTTACCTTTGCTCCCATCATTTTGTTTCCGACAGCACTGTGTATTGCGTATGCAAAATCTATGGGAGTGGAACCCACAGGCAGGCTTAATACATCCCCCTTTGGCGTAAATACAAAAACCTCGTCTGTGAATAAATCTATTTTAAGGGTTTCCATGAATTCCTTTGCATCGCGCATCTCCTTCTGCCATTCCAGAAGCTGTCTTAACCACACGAGTTTATTGTCTACTTCACTTTCTCCGGCATTACCTTCCTTATACTTCCAATGTGCTGCAATACCCACTTCCGCTACGCGGTGCATGTCCCAGGTCCTTATCTGTATTTCGAAGGGCTGCCCTTCCGGCCCTATCAGTGTAGTATGGAGCGACTGATACATATTGGGCTTGGGCATGGCAATATAATCCTTGAATCTCCCGGGCATCGGCTTGTATAGTTCATGCACCAGTCCGAGAACCGCATAACAGTCTTTAACGGAGTTGACTATTACTCTGAAGGCAAAAAGGTCATATACCTGCTCCAGCGTTTTGTTCTGATCCTTCATTTTCTTATAAATGCTGTAAAAGTGTTTGGGTCTTCCGTCAACATGCGCTTCTATACCGAGCTCACCGGCTTTTTCACTTAATGTATCCTTTATTTGGGTGATGTATGCTTCTCTTTCCTTTCTCTTTGTTGCAATCTTGTCAACAAGGTCATAATAGCCTTTTGGGTCGGTATATCTAAGACACAGGTCTTCCAGCTCCCACTTTATCCTGGATATACCAAGCCTGTGTGCAAGAGGTGCATATATCTCTATGGTTTCCTTGGCCTTCTCAAGCTGCTTTTCAGGCGACAGGTACTTTAGTGTCCTCATATTATGAAGCCTGTCTGCAAGCTTTATCAAAATAACCCTGATGTCCTTGGCCATTGCAAGGAACATTTTTCTTAAGTTCTCTACCTGTTGTTCCTCTTTTGTGGTATAGGGTATCTTTCCAAGTTTGGTTACCCCGTCCACAAGCGTAGCCACTTCATCTCCAAAGTTCTGCTTGAGCTGTTCGAAGGTATAGGTGGTATCCTCTATGGTATCATGAAGTATGCCCGCAACAATAGAAGTGCAATCCAGTTCCAGCTCTGCAAGAATGATGGCAACTTCCATAGGGTGAATTATAAACGGGTCACCCGATATCCTCTGCTGACCCTCATGAGCCGATCTGGATAGCTTGTATGCCTTCTCAATCATGGTAAAGTCACAAGTGGGATTATATATTTTGATTTTTTCTATCAACCGGCTGTAGCCATCACTCATTGGTATTCCCCCGGAAAACAATCTGCTGTAACTGTTGTGATTAAAATTGCACTATTGATTCAACATTATATCCCTTCAACTTGTCTCTTCCATTCAAGAAGGTAAGTTCAATGAAATACACTATCCCTGCAACTTTTCCGCCAAGCTCCGTTACCAGCTTTATATTGGATTCTGTCGTGCCGCCTGTCGCCAGCAGGTCATCTATGATAATTACCTTTTGCCCCGGCTTGACCGCGTCTTCGTGCATCTCAAGTACATCTGTGCCGTATTCAAGCTGATATTCAGCCTTTATGGTTTTATACGGGAGCTTGCCCTTTTTCCTTATTGGTACAAATCCTTTTCCAAGGATGTATGCAAGCGGAGCTCCGAATACGAACCCTCTTGATTCCGGCCCTACAATGAGGTCGAAATCTCCCATATTGTCAATCTTCATCCTCATCTTTTCCAGGGCCTCCCTGAATGCATCCGCATCCTGCAAGACCGTTGTGATATCAATAAAATCAATACCTTCCCTGGGAAAATCCATAACATGTCTTAGCTTTGCCTTGAGATCCATATGCTTTCCTCCTCATATTAGTACTACTTTGTTACATCATTAATTTGTGGAAATTTTGCAGTATAAATTTCTATTGAAGAAAAAGTAAGAATGCTTCTATCTTACTTGTTTCTTCAATAATAATTCCAAAGTAACAAAGTAGTATTATTCCTTAATATCCGCTATCAGTCCGGCCCGGTCATAAAGCCAGCCTTTGGAGGCTTCTGAACAGGACGGAATTTTCAAGCCGGGTCTTGCCATTGCTGATATTTACCTTTATATACATTCCGTCCTTATCTATGGACTCTTTTGTAATTAAACCGAGCTCTTCGAGAACCTCTATGGTTTTCTTGAGTTTAAAACAATTCATACTTATTTTATAGCTGTATCCGATGCTTTTCGCCAGAACATTCAAGTCTTTGACCGGAAGCTTTTCACCGCCGCTCTTTGCCTTAATATGCTGGTAAACAGCCACCACATCCTGCCTTTTGGGTATAATGGCCTGATAGTCCGGGTCATTCAACGCTCCGGAAATAAAGAAGCTTCTTTTTTTCCAGGCCGTTTTATCCAGAAGCTTATAGAAATATTTTCTATCAATCCAGTTTCCGTAAAATACGATCTCATCAACCCCCGACAAATCAAGTACATCTGCATCGGGGTTGATGACCACACATGGTAATCCGGTATTTCTTCCATTAAAGCCAGTATAACAAATTTCATAAGGGATTTTAATACCAAAAGCTGAATTTTCCAATATTTTTACCAAACGCTTTGTGCTTTCAAGCGAACTTACAAATATCACAACCTTTTCCCCACTGTTATTGATGCCCGTAAGCTTTCCCAGTAAGCCGTCTTCCGGTTCCCACGCAACACCGGTTGCAAAGTTCTGCTCCATAGGGTCTGCAACCGCGGTATTTATCTCAATACATTTGTCCAGAGTTTGATAAAAGCCGTCTTCAAGAGCAGTATCGCCGTCCGGCCTTATATCCCGTATATTCAGCTGTACCCGTTCAACAGAGTTCCAGGTATTGATCTCAAGTGAAAAAGCTGCATCCAAAGCGGCCGACCTTTTATATTCCTCTGCCAGTCCGCCCATATTAAAGCCTATACCATCTACAAGAAAATTTCCATCTTCAAGCTTCATCTTCAAATGCCTGTCTTCACCGACTGTCCTTATGTCATTTATCCTGAGGTTGTTATATGCGAATACCGGGCTGGGATTTCCCGCTCCATGAGGGGCAAGTCTTTCCAGTTCCCGCACATTGTCAATATTTATATCCTTATAATCAATAAAAGTATCTATCCTCAATTTTGGAACCAGATCCGATTCATTGATGACTGTCTCCGCATAATCATTAATCATCCGTCTGAAGGCTTCAATCTGCTCCTGTCTCAGAGAAAGTCCCGCAGCAAGCTCATGCCCTCCGAACTTTACCAAAAGATCGCGGCAATAGTCGAGAGCCCTGAACATGCTGAAACCCTCCACACTTCTGGCAGAGCCCTTTCCCATGCCGTTCTCACAGGATATAAGCACACATGGCTTGTAGTACTTTTCCATCACCTTTGATGCCACAATACCGATAATCCCATGATGCCAGCCTTTTCCTGCTGCAACAATCACCTTTTCGTTCCTGAACCCTTCCCTGCCTTCTATCTCCTCCAGAACCTGCTGGAGTATCAACGCTTCCGTCTCCTGTCTCAGCCTGTTTTCATCATTCAGCTCCAAAACCATGACGGATGCTTCGTCCTGGTTGCCTGTGGTGAACAATCTGACCACCCTTCCGGCATCCCCTATCCTTCCTGCAACATTAATCCTCGGTGCAATAACGAAGCTTATTCCCCATGAATTCACAGGCTTATCCTTCAAGCCCGAATTTTCAATAAGCGTTTTCAGTCCAATATTTGATGTTGATTTGATTTCCAAAAGGCCATACCTGACAATAACCCTGTTTTCATCCACCAGAGGCACCACATCTGCAACTGTTCCTATTGCCACGAGGTCAAGATACTCATTGTAAATATTCCCCAACCCAAGTTTTATACATAAAGCGGTAATGAGCTTATAGACAACTCCAACCCCTGCCAGGCTTTTGAACGGATATCCGCAATCGGGTCTGCACGGATTTACAACGGCAAAGGCGGCGGGCAGCATGCTTTTACATTCATGGTGGTCAGTAATGATAATATCTACTTTTTTGGCTCTGATATAATCAACTTCTTCAACTGCAGTCACGCCGCAGTCTACAGTAATAATCAAGGAAGGCTCCATGGAAAATATTTTATCGATGGCATTTATCGATAGCCCATATCCGTCATCCATCCTGTCAGGGATGAAGAAATCCACCGAAGCTCCCTGCCCGGCCAGAAAATTCAGAAGTATGGAAGTGCTGGTAGTTCCATCTACATCATAATCTCCATAAACAACTATTTTTTCTTTGTTATCCAGAGCTTCTATTATCCTGCCAACAGCCTTATCCATATCCGCCATAAGAAAAGGGTCATGCAATTCATCAAGGGATGGATTCAAAAACCTGTTTATGAGCACGGTATCCTCAATTTCACGGCTGATAAATACTTTTGCCATCAAAGGGGATATACCTGCAGCAGCGGACAGTTTTTCAACTCTTTCATGTGAAATATCATTGCTTAACCACAGTTTGGAATGACTGCGATATAATGTCATAGAAACACCTTTTCTTTTTTAAGACCTCTTATGTGAATTTATTATATGTTATTTGACTGCCATGTTCAAATTTAAATTATTCAAGCAAAGCTCTCACTTCTTCTTCACTCATTTTGGATAAAAGAGTCTCTCCGGGTTGTATCACCGAATCAACCAGCCTCTTTTTCCGTTCCTGCAGTTCATATATTTTTTCTTCTATAGTTCCCTTTGTTATCAGTTTCATAACATGCACCGATCTGTTCTGTCCGATTCTGTGAGCGCGGTCGGTTGCCTGATCCTCCACGGCGGGATTCCACCATGGGTCATAATGGATTACCGTGTCGGCTCCCGTGAGGTTCAAGCCTGTTCCTCCGGCTTTAAGGGAGATCAGGAACACACTCCCCTGTCCCTGGTTGAATTCCTTAACGAGTAACGCCCTGTCTTCGGCTTTTGTTGAACCATCAAGATATAAATGGCTGATTTTGTTTTTTCCCAACCACCGTCTGATGATGGACAGCATGCTTGTAAACTGGGAAAACAGCAGGATTCTGTGCCCACCTTCAATGCAGTCCGTTATGATTTCCTGCAGAAGCAGCAGCTTGCCGCTGTCTCCTGAAAAATCCTCAAGGAATACCGATGGGTGGCAGCATATCTGCCTTAGCCTGGTAAGTCCGGCCAGTATCTTTATATGGCTCCGCTCAAATCCATTCTCTTTTATCTCCGCTTCAATCTCATCCCGAATCTGCCGCAGATATGCCAGATATACCGCCTTCTGCTCCTGTGCCATTTCTGCGACCATCTTGTTCTCGATTTTTTCAGGCAGTTCTTTTAAGACCTCTGATTTCAAGCGTCTCAAAATGAATGGCCTGATATGCATTCCCAACCCCTCCAGTGCTTTTCTATCCCCATCTCTGACTACAGGTTTTTCATATCTTTGTACAAACCTGCTGTGAGAAAAAAGATAGCCCGGCATCACAAAATCGAATATCGACCACAGTTCCGTAAGTGAATTTTCCATGGGTGTCCCTGTAAGTGCAAAACGCCTTTCAGCTTTTATTTCCTTTACTGATCTGGCATTTTGAGAATCAGGGTTCTTTATGTGCTGTGCTTCATCCAGGATACAGTACCTGAAACTGAAGTTCCTGTATTCGTCTTTATCCCTTCTTATCAAAGGGTACGAAGTCACAACAATATCAAAGTCTTCAATGTTCATAAGCTGTTTTTCACGCTCTTCTTTATTTCCGGATATGGCTGTATACTTCAAATCAGGTGCGAATTTTTCTATCTCCGCACACCAGTTATACACAAGTGATGTAGGGGCAACAACAAGTGACGGCTTCCTGCCTTTCTTCTCAAAGTCGTGAAGCACAAGCGTTATAAACTGCAGCGTCTTTCCAAGCCCCATATCGTCAGCAAGAATACCCCCAAAGCCGTTCAGTCCCAGCGTTTTCATCCACCTGAAACCGAACTTCTGATACTCCCTTAAAACATTTTTGAGCCGTAAGGGGATTTCCAGGTCTGCGTCGGAGGGTTCACATACATTGCGTACCAGCTCCTTGAAGGCATGATTCATTTCTATATATTTCAGGCCGGACTGCTTCAAATGCTGCTCCAGATACATCGCCCGGTACTTTGGTATTTCAATGAAGCCCTTTTTTAATTCCTTCCCGTCAAGTCCAAGGTAATAAGCCAAATCCACCACGTGGGAAATATCTTCGGAATCGAGCGGCAGGAACGAGCCGTCTTTTAACCGGTAATACCTCTTTTTTTCCCTGAAATTCCTGAATATTTCAATCAGATCTGAGTTATCCATACCGTCAATATTTAAATTGAATTCCAGCAAATCCGTACCCCGGTTAAGTCTTATTCCCCCCGAGAAGGATGATGCATCCCGAATCCTCATGTTCCTGAAACTTTCTGAATAAAATACGGAGGCATATTCCTGGAGTTTCGGGATGATGAGCTTCACAAGATCATATATCTTCTCTTCCTCATCCAGGTATACCTGGATGTTCCTGACCTTGAAATCCCCTTCCGCCAAAATGTCAAGAACTACCCTCTCCCTGTTCACATCTCTCAGCAATATTTTGTCTTCCCGCAGCTCACTCTTCTCTGCGGGTGCAAACGGATTGATAACTTTTTCTCCATATACGAACTTTACATCAGCGGTTATAAGGTCCCCGCTTTTATCAAGATAAATTTCAGGTTCGATATCAACTTTTTCTATCAATGTCTGAAGCTTTTCGTCTATTACAACCCTTCCCGCATTCTCTGCAAAAGGCAGTACTTCTGATATGAATCGCTCCTTATCCTCTTCAAGGAATCGGATGCTTTTTTTCCTTTGGCTTAACAGAGCCATGTAGAATGGTTTGAAACCCTCCTGTTGTTTCTGCGATACCTTGTAAATGCTGCCTCCCATAAAGAAGTATTCCCCGTTGTCCGTCAGAGGGATGACAGTACCATTTATATTGAGGTCAAGTATAAGCTGGTTTCCTTCTCTTGAAATGAAAAATTCCGCAGGAAAATCCTCCTGGTAAATCCTCATGTTTTCAAAGAATTCACCCTGTATTTCTGCTTTAAATGACCTGTCTTTGTATATCTCAAAGAAGCGTTTTGTCATACTGGATGTGAGAAGCGCCTGCTTATCCCTGAGCAAGCCGTTAAAGGCAGAATTTGGTATAGAACTTCCCAGCAGTTTTTCGGCTTCGTAAATTTCTCTTATCATATCCATGACAGGCCTGTCACCAAACCCGAAGTCATGTCTGGACGGGTCAAAAGCAAAGCCCTTGCCAAATTCCAGCTCTTCATTGTTGTCGATGCATTCAAAAAGCTTCCTGATATTTCTGACAACATAAAGCTTGCCGTTTAAGCCCATCCGCAGGCTTAAAGCTGAAGTAGCCGGCTGGCGGATTCGCTTCCCTCCATAAAATTCGTAAATTACTTCCAGAGTTACCGGTGTTTTGACCACAGCAGGCCTATTCTGAAAGAAGTTGAATATCTGCTTCGCCATGTTCCTTGATTGCAGTTCATCAAAAAAGCCTCTGTCATCATTATCCTTTATTGCAAGCAGTACAGCGGCAATGTGCTTGCATATTCCGGAGTAGCCTTCGAAGGCAGGGCAGCTGCAGCTGGAATAACGCAGAGAGCCTGCCGTGTCGAACTGCACATTGACGTAATAGCTGCGTGTCCCCAAAACACTGGCTTCAAACAGAAGCTTATCCTGTTTGAAATTTATAGACTTTATCCTTTTTTTTCTATAGTACTCCATCCCTTTGTTAAATACCAGCGGAGTGCATTTTTGCATAATCACGTCATTGCTGATTTGAAACATAAGGTACTCCTTTTTGTTGAGATATATTTTTCAAAGGATATTGAATATACCCGTAAATATTAATTATACCTCCAAATTGCAAGTCTTGTAAAGGAAGAAGCTTTTTTGAATTAACCCTCATTCTATCTTTCTCCCAGAGTTGGGAGAAACGAACCGTCTTCCTGAAAAGTTGCCTGTGAGGAAGAGTATTTGTAAAAATTATTAAGTAAAACTCCAAACCCGAACATCCGCCAGAAGCGGCGATATCTTGCCGTGGTAATATATATGCAGCTTGTGCAGCGGTCTGGTCATTGCCACATACAAAAGCTTTATATCAAGTTCGTTCTCCCTGTATTCCTCACTATTTGCATTTGCGATTATCACAGCATCAAATTCAAGTCCTTTTGCCAGATAGGAGGGCATGATGACAATACCGCCCTTATATTGGTCTTCCTTTCCCGTAATGACGCAAGGACAGTCATTATTATCTTTCAGGAAGGATTGGACGGTTTTGCATTCCTTCAAGGTTTTGCATATTATAGCTGCAGATTTGAAGCCACCCGCTTTCAGCTTTACCAGTCTTTTTTCCATATCCACGGCAATTTCCTTCAAGCTGTTCATTCCATATACACTTACTGCTTCCCCATGTCTTATTACAGGCTTTGCCTTAACCAGCCTGCTGTCCTTAACCTTGGAAATCACCTTATTTGCGGCTTCCATTATCTCGACAGTGGTCCTGTAGCTTTGTTCCAGCGTGAGAAATTCATTTTTACCTTCACTAAAAACAAAGCTTTTCAGGTCTTCCCAGTCCTTTACTCCTTTATGGGAGTGGATGCCCTGGCACAGGTCACCCAGTATGGTAAAAGAACTGTCCTTGATTATCTTCTTCAGTACATATATCTGAAAAACGCTGAAATCCTGAGCCTCATCAATCACAATATGTTTTACCGGAATTTTTTCATCCATTCCGTAAATCTTGAATTTCAAATAGATTACAGGGGCAAGATCCTCAATTTCCAAATAGCCTGATTTGAATACCTCTGATGAATAACAGGCAACAAATCCCAGCAGGTCCGGATCTGCCCTGTCTTCAGACATCCTTAACAAAAGTTCCCTGCTTGTTATTATATCCTTATAATACTGGAGCGGACTAACCTTGGATATCTTGGCAACATACTCATTGACAGCTTTTTTGGAGTGGGATTCTATCCTGCTTATCAGGTTGTTCTTCCTGTCGATTTCGTGTATTATCAGCTGCTGCCTCTCATCACTTTCTTCCATGGTCATCTTCAGGTATTTGACTTTTGTGTCACAGTCATCGTGAAGTTTGTTTATAATGGCATCCTTCTTAAGCTTTATCCTGTTCATGAGATGTTTCTTGATTTCATTCAGTCTCAGTATTATTGGCCAGTTTTTATATTCATTCAGGAACAGGTTGTTAATCTCTTCAAATTTGTATATCACAGTAGATGCAAATACAAAGTCCTCCCTGGGTATGAATTCTCTTTCTATCGCCGAAAGGTATCCATCCAGCACATCCTTGAAAAACATTGACGATTTGAATTCCGAACATTTCCTTATCAGCCGGTTTCTTTCCGACTGCTCTTCGGTCATGTTATGGTCCACAAACATGGCAAGCTTCTCTGCAGCATCCTTAAGTTTGAATTTTTTCCCTATTATATCCTGTGCAAATTCTTCAAAAGTGGTCTGTCTGACCCTCTCGACGCCAAGTTCCGGAAGAACCTCGGAAATGTAATTCAGGAAAAGCCTGTTAGGTGCAATAATCATAAAGCTTTCAGGATTGAAGGTTTTTTCATAGGTATACGCCAGATAGGCAATCCTGTGCAGAGCTATGGTGGTTTTTCCGCTTCCTGCCGCTCCCTGTACAATCAAGGGTACCCACATGTCCGCCCTGATTATTTTGTTTTGCTCCGCCTGTATTGTTGAAACAATGTCCTTCAGCCTGTCATCAGCATTTGCACCCAGGCAGGACTGCAAGAGCTCATCCGATGCCGTAACATCAATATCAAAAATGTCCTCCAGCCTGCCTTCGTTGATTGTAAACTGCCTCTTGAGAGTCAGCGTCCCTTCGATTACTCCGTCAGGGCACTTATAGGCAGCATTTCCCAATCTTTCTTCATAATACAGATTGGCTACGGGGGCACGCCAATCCACAATTATTATCTCCTGGTCCTCATCCCGCATGAGGCACATTTTACCTATATACAGTCTTTCTGATGCCTTTCTCCCATTTTCATTGAAATCAACTCTCGCAAAATACGGTTTGCCTCTCGCAGCTTTCAGGTTTCTGATTTTCAAGTCGGCGTTATCCTGGAGCATGGTATTGATCATCAGGTCGATATAATCCTGGCTGCTGTCGGAGTTATAGTGCTTTTTGGTCCTTTCAATATCCCTGTCCAGTCTCTCCTTATTTTTTGCCGTAGCTTGCAGGCTTCTTTCGACATATTCAAGGGTATACCTGCACCTGTCAAGCTCTTCAGCATATGCCGGGTGATTCTCCGCTGACATTTCCCAAACACCTCCGTAGTAATAAAGTTTTTCAGACAACAAAAGACTCGATGTGAATCGAGTCTTTATCCTAAATATTTTTTAGCTATTTGGTTTATCATCTTTCCATCGGCCCTGCCTTTAACCTTAGGCATAACCGCCTGCATTACCTTTCCCATATCCCTTGCCGAACTTGCTCCCGTTTCGCTTATTGCTTCCTTTACTATTGCATCGAGCTCTTCTTCCGTCAGTTGCTGGGGCAGGTACTGCAACAATGTATCGATTTCCGCTTTCAAATTATCTATTAGATCCTGCCTTCCGCTTTTTTCATACTCCGGCAGAGAGTCCCTTCTCTTCTTAACTTCCTTGGCTATCACTTCTATAACACCATCATCGTCAAGGGTAACTCTATTGTCTTTTTCTACCTGAAGCACCGCCGATCTTGCCATCTGAACAGCATTTTTCCTTATGTTGTCCTTATCCCTCATGGCAGTTTTCATGTCCTCAAGCAGTCTATCCTTAAGGGACATAAATCAGGCCTCCCTATTTGAACTTTCTTTTTCTTGCAGCTTCAGATTTCTTTTTTCTTCTTACACTGGGCTTTTCGTAATGCTCCCTTTTTCTAACTTCAGCCAGTACGCCTGCTTTAGCGCATTGCCTTTTAAACCTTTTAAGAGCACTATCCAAAGACTCGTTCTCTTTAACTCTAATTTCAGACATTGTATTTCCCTCCCTCCGATGGTAGCAATTGTGCCGGGAACATGCTGCATTTTCCATACCGTATAATCCTGCCTGCTGTTTTTCCATTCTCAGTTAAATCCCGTGGAAGAATTTAGAAGCATAGTTAAATACAACACACATTATATTATATATTAATTTTCAAAAGTGTGTCAACAAAAACTTACTGTTAGGCGATTTATGTTGCTTCATTAATTTGCTTTAGCAAAACAAAATACAATGACATTTTACTTGCCGGCTATCGGTATTTTGTACTGCGGTATTCATTGGATTTCTCTATATAAGCTTTGCTCCCAGGTTCGTACCGCCGATCAGGTGGTAGTGCAGGTGAAATACCGTTTGTCCCGCTCCCCCTAGTTTGACAACCTAAATATTGGTAACTTTCCTTACAAGCCTTGCATTGTAAGGTTTTTTTATGCAATTTTTTGTCAATAATTATCAAATAGTACTAGCGCATAATAACGAAATATGATATAATATAAGCATATCCCTTTGAGAAAAATATCTTACCGAAGAGGAGGCTGCGCTATGTACCTCAAAAAAAGTACACTTAAGAAAACCGGCAGGACATATCTCTCCATTGTTCATAACTATTGGGATAGCAAAAATAAAAAATCCAAAACAAAAACTATCAAGTCCATAGGCTATGTCGATGAGCTCCTAAATGAATTCGAGAACCCTGTCGCTCATTTTGAAGCCGTTGTAGCTAAAATGAACGAAGAACAGCACGCAGATGATTCCACCGAGACTATCACC